>JANWXV010000071.1 GCA_025057405.1 Candidatus Bipolaricaulota bacterium
AAAGGCCACTGGCTCATCACCAGTAGGTTCCCCCATTCGGAAATCCACGGATCATAGCCCGCTTCCGGCTCCCCGTGGCTTATCGCAGTCTGCCACGCCCTTCATCGCCTCCAGCTGCCAGGGCATTCACCGTCCGCCCGTACTGAGCTTGCGCGATTGATGCACTCTATTCACTTTTCAAAGACCAAAGTATTATTATTAAAGCCGTGAGGCAATGGAGTATTATAGCTATATCAAGACGGGTTGTCAAGCAGAGCGAATATTGCAGATGAGAAGCTATATCTTGACGGGAGCCGGCTCGGCTTCCGGCTCTAAGTAGACGGGGGCGTCGCCCCACAGCCCCTCTAAGTCATAGAACTTGCGCAGTTCCCTCTGAAAGATATGGACGATCAGATCCCCATAGTCTAAGACGATCCAATTCTTGGACTCCCAGCCCTCCGAGCGCAAGACGGGCACCGAGAGCTTCTCTAAAATATTCTCGGCGATCGCCTTCACGTGCTTGGGGTTGTCGCCGGAGGTGATCACAAAGAAATCCGTCGGGATCGAGAACTCCCGCATATCTAAGATGACCGTCTCTTCTCCTTTTTTTTCTGCGATGAGCGCGACGACTTCGCGCAACGTCCTCTCTTGCTTGAGCTTCTCTCTCATATTATGTTTGTTAGGACCCGGAACCATCCTCCTGAAGTTGGAAATCTTGCCCCAAGATGATGATAGCGTCGGCGTTCTGCTCCGTCACGCCTTTGGCCGCTAACCCTTTGATTATATCACGGACTTCCTCGGGTCTGACGACTTTGAGAGAGCTGCGCCAGTGGCGTTCGGTTAATAATTTGATTTTTTGAGGGTTGCCCGATGTATCTATAATATAGCTCTGTTGGTAATCGAGACGGTCGGCGTTGCCGATGTGAGTCACACTGAAGCCTTCGTATTGCAGACGCTCGCCGACGCGCCGGGCCAACCCCGCCGTTCCCGCCCCGTTGAGCACCTTCACGCGTACTTCGTCGGCGGTGACGACCTCTAACCGTCGGATGAGCTTGTTGACCAACTGCGCCGTGCGCACGGGGTCTGGCTCGATATAACAGCCCACGGGCTTGGGCTTGCACAGCGGCTCTCCGGGGGCTTGCTTGATCTGCACCATCTCGGGCTTCAGCCCCTGGAGCTTCTGCGCCCACCGATAGATAATCACAGGGGCGATGTTGGTCTTGACATACTGCTGGGCCGCCGATACGATCTCTTGCCATTGGGAGAGCGAAATCTTAGGAAGCCCTTCGCGCAAGAAGGCCTCCCAGAGCTGACGCTGGCGCTGCAAGCGCCCCAGGTCGCCCGTCCTCTCATCGCGATAGCGCACATAGCCCAGCGCGGCTTTCCCATTGAGCTTCTGTCTCCCTGCGGGGATATCTATGGTCAGCTTTTGCGCGTTATCGGTGTACTTGAGCGCTTGGGGGACTGTAACCGTGACGCCGCCTACCAAGTCAACAAGTTTCTCAAAGCCGTCGTAGTCTATGATGGCGTAATAACGCAGTTCGATCCCTAAGAAGTTAGCGATCACTTGACGGGCCAGCTCGGCTCCGCCATGCGCATAAGCCGCGTTGATCTTCTCTATTTTTCCATCGGGGTATTTGACATGGAGATCGCGGGGCAGGGCGAGCAAGCGCAGGTCGTTCTCACGAAGGCTGGCGACGAAGATCGTATCGCTGCGCTGGGCTTTAGCCCCTTCTATGCGATCTATCCCCAGCACCAACAGATTGAGCGGGTCCTCCAACGGCGGGGACTCTACACGGTTCTTGTACCACCAGTAGCCCGCGGCGCTGACGGCAAAGGCGAAGACCAACAGCACCACCAGACCAATCACCCGGGGCTGACCACGACTCTGTCGGCGGCGTCTTCGGAAGAGGCGCATCGTCAGTTGAGCGTAGCGCAAATCACCCCAAAAGTCAACCCTGTGGGTCTCTTTCACTGGGAACTTTGTCCCCGGTCTCGACGTAGATGATCTCACGGGTGCGGCATGTCGAACCCCGATGGGACCCAAGGCCGCGTCCAAGGCCAACCAAGATGTGTTATAATAGCACGGCGGGCCGCAGGCCCAGCAGAGCCGGGAGGTGACTCTATGGAAAGCATCGTGCGCGAGCTGGCGCGAGATATCCGCGAGAAACAAGTTCGGGACAAATACCGTCCTATCCCGTTTTCGGAGTACCTGGAGATGGTCTTTGACGACCCCCGTCTGGTACGCAACGCGTATCAGCGTCTCTACGATATGATTCTCAGCCACGGCACGCATATCGCCAAGGTCCAAGAGCGTGAAGTCATTCGCTATAACTTCTTTGATGACCCCTTCAGCGGGGGCGAGGACGCGATCTTCGGGATTGACGAGGCCCTCAAGAACTTGGTAGATACGTTCCATGCAGCCGCCAAAGGGCTGGGGCCAGATCACCGGATTATCTTGCTCCACGGCCCGGTAGCGACCAGCAAGTCCACCATCGGGCGGCTTCTGAGAAGAGGGTTAGAAGAGTACTCCAAGACCGACGAGGGACGGCTCTACACGTTTGAGTGGGACGTCTCCGATCTCGACGATGAGCCGCACGATACGGTCCCGTGTCCGATCTTTGAGGAGCCGCTGCGGCTCATCCCCATAGAGGGCCGTGAGAAGCTCTTGGCTGAACTCAATCGCATCTTCAGAGAGAAATATCACGGGGAGTACACGCTGCGCGTCGAGGGCGATCTCTGCCCGAAATGTCGGTTCTACTTCAATCGCTTTATGCGTCTCTACGAGGACGACCTAGAGAAGGTCCTCAAGCACGTCACGGTGCGGCGCTTGCTCTTGAGCGAGAAGGACCGCAAGGGCATCGCCACGTTCGAGCCGAAAGATAAGAAAAATCAAGACGAAGAAGAACTCACCGGCGGCATGAATTGGAGACTCGTTCAGATTTACGGGAGCGATTCCGACCCCCGAGCGTTCAACTACGACGGCGAACTCTGCGTGGCCAACCGCGGGGTCTTCGACGGTGAAGAGCTGCTCAAGCTCCAAGAAGAATTCTTGTATGACTTCTTGCACGCCACCCAAGAGCACGTCATCAAGCCCAAGAAGAACCCCCGCATTGACATTGACACCGTGATCTTAGGCCGCACCAACAACCCCGAATACCGCCGAGTCAAGGCCAACGAGAAGATGGAAGCGTTCAACGACCGCACGCGCAAGATTGATATCCCCTACGTGCTGCGGGTGATTGACGAAGAGAGGATTTACAAGAAGTTCTTCGGGAAGACGCGCGTGGGGGGCAAGCATATCGCGCCCCATACGTTGCACATGGCCGCGCTCTGGGCGATCTTGACGCGTTTGGACGAACCGACCGGGGACATCACCATCGTGCAGAAAGCCAAGCTCTACAACGGCGAAGCGATCCCCAATCGCAATATAGACCTTAAGAAGCTCCGAGACGAAGCGAAAGACGAGGGCTTCTTCGGCATCAGCCCACGCTATGTGATTGATATGATCAGCAAGGCGCTGGTCAACGACACCGAGGGCTGTATCAATCCCTATCGCGTCTTGGCGATGCTCGAGGACAATCTGACCCATCACTCGGCGATTGACGAGAATCGTCTGGACGAGTACAAAGAGTATATAGAGCTTGTGAAAGAAGAGCTGTCGGCGATCTGCCAAGAAGAAGTCCGTCGGGTGATCAGCCACAACCCCGATGAGCTGCGCGAGGTCGGCCAGAAGTACTTGGATCATGTGATGGCTTATCTCAACGACGAGAAAGTCGAAGATCGTTATACGGGCGAGGAGATGGAACCCGACGAAGAGTTCATGCGTTCGATTGAGAAGCAGATCGGCATCACGGAAGCGCAAAAAGACGACTTCCGCCAAGAGATCTCCAACTGGATCAGCGAGCGCGCCCGCAAGGGCGAGCCGTTCAACCCCGAGCAGAACGACCGGCTGCGCAAAGCGCTCGAAAAGAAGCTCTGGGAGGACAAGAAGCACAATATTAACTTCACAGCGATGGTCAGCGACAAGACGACCGACCCGGAGCACAAGCGGCGCAAGGCCGAGTGGATCGAGCGCCTGAAGCAAGAGTTTGGGTATTGTGACGTCTGTGCCGAGAACGTGATCGTGCACGCCGGCGCGGAGGTCGCCCGCGAAGAACTAGAAGAGCGTGAGAGGACCTAAGCCCCGAACCCCCTTTCGGGAAGGGGAACCCTCACCCCATCCCTACTCCTTTCCAGGGAGAGGGTGCAGGGTGAGGGTCGGGGGAGAGATTCAGGGGGTGTCTGCGATGGCCAAGCGCATCTTAAAAGACTTAGAGCGCTTCAAAAGAATAGTGCGCGGCGAGATCAGAAAGAATTTAAAAGAGCTGATCGAGAACGGGGAGATCGTGGGGCAGAAGGGCGGGGATATTATCAAGGTCCCGCTCAAGTCCGTGCGCATCCCCCAGTTTCGGTACGATCCGCGTCAGGCCGGGGGGCTAGGCGCGGGCGAGGGCGAGATCGGTGAC
>JANWXV010000072.1 GCA_025057405.1 Candidatus Bipolaricaulota bacterium
GTCTCGACTCCCGCGGGCACGGCGTGCGCCCCGCAAAACGTGGACACGATCTCAAGGCCCTCACCCCCAACCCCTCTCCCGTCTGAACGGGAGAGGGGGGGCGCAGCCGGGGTGAGGGCCTCCCTCAATTTTTGGATGACACGCAACAGCTTTAATTCGCTCTCGGTGTCCAGCCCATAGCCGCTCTTGATCTCAACCGTTGTCGTCCCCAGACGCATCATCGCCAAGAGAAATCTTTTTGAGAACTCATAAATCTGCTCTGGCGACGCCCGCCGAACATACTCGGCGCTCGTGAGAATCCCCTTCCCGTACTTTTCACCCTGACAACGCGCCAAGAACTCGTCTTCACGGGTGCCGTAGAAAGCCGCGTGCGTGTGCGGGTCGACCAAGCCGGGGATCACAACGCCCCCTTGGGCATCGAAGACTTCCTTATCGTGAGGAGCTTGTGGCATATCTCCTACAGAGAGAATCACGCCGTCTTGGATGTGAACGTACGCATCGGCGCGAATCTCTATGGCGCGCATGGCGTGACCAGCACGCGCCGTCGTCCCGCGCGGGGTCACCAGCTGACCAACGTTGACGATCAGCATACTCTTAGAGCAGCCCTTTGGGCAGCTCCCCTTGCCGCGCTACTGGCGGGTCTTGCGTGAAATCTATCAGCGCCATCTGGTCGCGCTTGAATGGTTCTTCGGTGAAGATAATCACGTCGCTCTTCTCCGAGAACTGACTGAGAATCTCTTGGGGATCCCACAGAGAGAGACTGAATCCCACGAGCGGTCGGCCCGCCGCTTCGTAGAAGATCTGATAGCTCCGACTGCTGTGATAGTGGACTTCGATCTCGGCGTGGCGGCCCACCGCGGCGCGGGGCGCGGCCGGTGTAGCGCGGAGCACAACGACGCTGGGGCCGGGCAAGAGGCGCTCGAGCGCCCGTCGTAAGCGCGGCAACAACGGAACTGTATAGAGCCGCAGTTCAGTCATGCTGCCGATGTAAAGCGCCAGCGGCTTGTCCGGCTCTCTCTCTAGCCCTTGCAATCTCTGGACGACCTTGGCTTGGAAGGCATCCCCGCCGATGGCATAGACCGTATCTGTCGGAAAGATGACGATCTCTCCTGCGCTGATCGCTTGTTGGATGCGCTCTGTCATCTTTGTTGACGGTTGACTTTTATAAGCTAGATGAAGCACCTCGGCTGCCATACGATCATCCTCCCACCGATGTCTTTTTAATCTTGCAGGAAGAATCGGGCTTTGTCAAGCGATTGATTCTAGCACGTGCGCGGGCTGAGCTTACTCCCTCTCGAAGGTGACTCTCTTGGCTTGATTGTCAACGGTCACTTTATAGCGGTCAAACAAGTTCATGCCTAGCAGATTGAATCCCACGCCCAGTTTGTCTGAGAATCCCACTTCGATCTCAAACTCATCCTCTCCCAGTCTCATCTTAACCTTGTGTAAGTAGAAGGGGATAAAGCTTCCATCGCCTACGACGGCCAACAGTCTCTTCCCCTGTTCAAGCTGGATACCGAGCACCTCAGCGACCTTGTCATCAAAGAGACTATAGAATGCTCCAGAATCTGCATAGGCCCAAACCTCGATCCAGCGCTGCTGCGCTCGCAAACCGACCGGGATCAGGGGTATGGCGCGCAAGCGATGGCGGGCATACTCGAAAGTTACAGAATACATACGAGTTCTTCTTCACGCGGGACCTTCACTAGAGAGATCTCTTCTTCTGCAGAGGCCAACGCCTTGGCTTTCTCTAGAGCCTCTCGCGGGGTGAGAGCAACAGCAAGCACCTGCTCCCCCACCACTGCGACGTAGTGCCCTCCGTAGTGAGTCACCAACTCTTCAAAATGCTCCGTGATCCATTTTTGCGACCGTTTCATCGTGATCACCTGAGTTTATTCTAGCACGTGCGCGGGCTGCGGGCGAGTTGCACCAGAAGTCTCTGAGTTGCAGAAGACGCGGGAGGCAGCTCTTTCCATTCCCTAAAGCTCACTCCATTCCTCGACACTGATCCCTGCTGCTCGTATAATCGCTCGAAGCGTTCCGAGAGGAAGGTCACGCTTCTTGTGCATAGGGACGGAGATCTTTCGACCGGTATGGGGATGGCGCATCACCGGATGAGGCCCACCTCCAAAAGGTCCCTCAAACCCCAGCCGTCGCAACTTTCGCACAACCGTTGTTGGCTTCTCAGGGCGGAGCTTGGGCATTTATGCTTTCGTCGAGTGCTCTTTCGCGTATTGCAGGGTACACCCGTCAATCTCGGGAAGATCATCACCGAAGCGCACGGCTGTCAGCACCCAGGCTTCGATGGCATCCTTGGCCATCTCCACTGCTTCATTGCGCGTCTCGCCCCACGTGATACAACCGGGGAGGATGGGCACTTCGACCGTCCACGTGCCATCTTCATTCTGTTTGAACTGTGCGTGGCTGAGAGCCAGCCGCACATACGTCTCGAAGGACACAGCTTGCGCCTCTGAAGATCTCTTCATACGCTATTCATCATAACGATTGAACTTGAAAAGTCAAGAGAGAGCGAGTGCTCGCTCTGAGCAGTCCTTGAATCACGCCTTGCCCATCTCTTTCTGATCTGTTAATATCTTTAGCACCCAAGCGACTCTCTACACAGAAAAGAAGGGACATAAGACGTATGGAACTGCCCAAAGCCTACGAACCCAAAGAGGCCGAAGCGCGCTGGTACTCGTTTTGGGAAGCGAAACGCTACTTCGAGGGGAATGTCAACCCCAAGAAGAAGCCCTTCGCGATTGTGATCCCGCCGCCCAACGTCACCGGCGGCTTGCACTGGGGCCACGCCCTCAATAACACCCTGCAAGACATCGTCATTCGCTACAAGCGCATGGACGGCTACGAAGCCTGCTGGTTCCCCGGCACCGATCACGCCAGCATCGCCGTGCACGTGCTGATCGAGCGCGGGCTGGCCAAGCGCGAACTCGACGATCTCTTAGTCCAGATCGGCTACCCCGTGCCCGCCGACAAGCGCCCGCTCACCCGTCATGAGTTGGGGCGTGAGACTTTTCTTAAGCTCGCGTGGGCGTGGAAAGAGCGCTACGGCTCTCGCATCAAAGAGCAGTTGCGCGCGCTGGGCGCGTCGTGCGACTGGCGCCGCGAGAGCTTCACGATGGACGAAATCCGCTCGCGGGCCGTGCGCGAGGTCTTCGTAAGGCTCTACGAAGAGGGCTTTATCTATCGCGGGGATCGTCTGGTTCACTGGTGCCCGCGCTGTCAGACCGTGCTGTCAGACTTAGAAGTCGAGCGCGAAGAGAGCGAAAGTCAGCTCTATTATATTCGCTATCCCCTCGCCCAAGGGAATGGAGCGCTCACGGTAGCGACCACGCGCCCCGAGACGATGCTCGGCGACACAGCCGTCGCTGTGCACCCGCAAGACAAGCGCTACCAAAGACTGATCGGACAATCGGTGATCTTGCCCCTGCTCCATCGCAAGATCCCGATTATTTCTGACGAAGCCGTAGATCAAGAATTCGGCACCGGCGCGGTCAAAGTGACCCCCGGCCACGATCCGACGGATTTTGAGATCGCGCGCCGCCACAATTTGCCCATCATCAGCATCTTCAAGCCCGATGCGACCACCAACGAGCACGCCGGGCCTTATGAGCAGTTAGATCGCTTCGTGGCGCGTCAAAGAGTCATCGAAGACCTGCAAAAACAAAATCTGCTGGAGCGCACAGAGAGGCACTTATATGCGCTGGGGCACTGCCAGCGCTGTCACACGATCATCGAGCCGTTGATCTCCACGCAATGGTTCGTGCGCATGAAAGAGCTGGCCGAGCCGGCCATTCGTGTCGTCGAAGAAGACAAGATTCAGTTCATCCCCGACCGTTGGAAGAAAGTCTATTTCGATTGGATGTATAATATTCGCGACTGGCCCATCTCGCGGCAGCTCTGGTGGGGCCATCGCATCCCCGCGTGGCACTGTCAAGAGTGTCAGAAGATCACGGTATCGCGAGAGACCCCCAAAGTCTGTGCCCATTGCGCTTCTCCCAAGATTCACCAAGACGAGGACGTGCTCGACACGTGGTTCAGCTCGGCGCTCTGGCCCTTCTCGGTGATGGGCTGGCCCGACGAGACCCCCGAACTGAGATATTTCTACCCAACTCAATTTCTCAGCACCGGACACGATATTATCTTCTTCTGGGTCGCACGGATGATCTTCATGGGGCTGCACTTTATGAACGAGATCCCCTTTGAGAAGGTCTTCTTTCACCCCATTATTAAAGACGAGCGCGGGCAGAAGATGAGCAAATCCAAGGGGAACGTGATCGACCCGATGGAGATCAAAGAGCGCTACGGGATGGACGCGTTTCGCCTGACGCTTGCGGCCCTCTGTGCTCAGGGCAAGGAGATGCGCGTGGGCGAGCGCGACATCGAGGGCTACAAGAAATTCCTCAACAAGCTTTGGAACGCGGCGCGTCTTGTGATGACCAATTGGGACTCCTCTCTCGCCTTCTCCTCC
>JANWXV010000073.1 GCA_025057405.1 Candidatus Bipolaricaulota bacterium
CGAGCGCGCGCTCGCCCCCGTACTTGAAGATCTTTATCAGCGCGCTGAGGACGTGGTCTTCATCGCGCTCTTCGTACCAGCCGAACGAGCGAATCTGCTCGAAAGCTCGCTCGCTCCGAGCGCACTCCGGACAGAGATCGAGCACCTCGGGCAAGGGCAACCCACAGCGACAGACATGGCTCTGATCTATGCGCTCGATCTTGGCATCGCAGTCGCAACAGAGAAAAGCACGTTCGCCCTCACCGAACGGTTTTTCACAAACGGCGCAATGGGGCGGATAGAGCAGATCGAGAGCGGCGTGCAGAATCTGCGTGATGTTCATGGTGAGAGCTGACAGCGGATTTCGGTAACGGATTAATCTGATTAAAATCTGCTGTCAGCTCAAAACCCAAAGCCGCGCGGGATGAAGCCCAGTCCCACCAGAACCAGCAAGAAGCTCAAAAGATAAGCGAGCCTCGGGATTGAGGGATTGGCGCGTCTTGAAGAGAGCCGTCCCCAGATCGTCCCCACGTGCGCGCACGCTACTGCCAAAAGCATCGAGACGACATGAGGCCACGCCCCCCACGCCGAGAGCATAAACAGCAGCAGCGCTCCGAGCAAGAGCTGAAGATCCATCAGCACGCTATAGACCAGCCCCCAGATTCGTCGCTCTCGCTGATGATGCTCCGCATCGCGCCACCAACCCCGCACCAGTCCAAACAGCCCGACGATCACCGCCAGCAGCACCAGCCAGCGAATCCCCGAATGCGCCTTGAGCAAGATCACTTCAAGCGTCATAGATACTTCACTAAGTCAGCGAGCCGCGCCGAGTAGCCCCACTCGTTGTCGTAGAACGCCACGACTTTCGCCAAGCTCTTCTCGATCACTTTGGTCGAACTCAGATCAACGACAGCTGAACGCGGGTCGCCGATGCAGTCGCTGGAGACTAAGGGCCATGACGAGACAGCCAAAATCTGTTTCATAGGGCCGTTGGCATAGCGCATGAACGTCTGATTGATTTGTTCGACAGTGACGGGTTTTTCTAGCTCAGCGACTAAATCTGTGACCGACCCTGTGGCGACGGGGACGCGAAACGCCATGCCGTCGAGCTTGCCGCTGAGTTCGGGAATCACCAATCCGATGGCACTCGCGGCACCGGTCGTCGTCGGGATGATATTGATCGCCGCGGCCCGGCCCTCGACCATATCTTTGTTGCTGCCGTCCACGAGATTTTGGCTTCCTGTGTAGGCGTGCACCGTCGTCATCAGGCCCTTTCTGATCCCGAACTCTTTGTGCAAGATATACGCGACGGGCGCGAGACAGTTCGTCGTGCACGAGGCTGCTGAGACGATATGGTGCTTTGATCTATCGTAGATCTTCTCGTTGACTCCCCAGACGATTGTGGGGACATCGCCCTTGGCCGGGGCTGTAATCAAGACTTTCTTGGCACCGGCTTGCAGATGCTTGCTGGCTTTTTGAGCATCGCGAAAGACCCCGGTCGCCTCGACGACAATATCTACCCTGAGTTCTCCCCACGGGAGCTTGGTGGGGTCTTCGATCTGCGTGAGTGTGATCTTCTTGCCGTTCACAGCGATACAATCTTCGCCGAAGCTCACGTCGCCGTCGAAGCGTCCATAGACAGAGTCGTACTTACAGAGATAGGCGGCTTGCTCTGGGGTCTGCGACCGGACATTGATCGCCACGACTTCGATCTGGGGGTCTTTCTGCACGATGCGAAAGAACGTGCGCGCGGTGCGCCCAAACCCGTTCAGTGCGACGCGAATCATAGAGCCTCCTTTTCTGAGCACGATTTATTATAGCGAACCCAAGGCCCCCCCAACATTGTAGGGGCGCGATTCATCGCGCCCACCTGAATAGGCCGTGATTCATCACGCCCATCTGAATAGGCGCGTGATTTATCGCGCCCGCTGAATAGGGCACGATCCACCACGACCGCTTGAAATAGGCGTGATCTATCGCGCCTTTCTGAAATAGGCACGATTCATCATGCCTGTCTAATGGGATGCGATGAATTACGCCTGTCTGGAATAGGGCGTGGTTTATCACGATCGTTTGAATATAGGGCGCAATGAATTGCGCCCCTACCGATCTGGTTGACGGAGCTGGAGGCGAGCAGCAGCCCATCGGGGCTAAACGCCACGGGCCAGACATAGCTCGTGTGACCGGTGCTTCAATCTGGGCCATGCGCTCACCCCTGCGCGACCATCTCTAGAAAATATCTATGAACTCTCGGATCGCCCGTCAGTTCGGGATGGAAGCTGCTCGCTAAGAGATTCTTTTGTCTTACCAGCACCGGCGCGCCATCGTGCTCGGCCAAGATCTCAACCCCAGATCCCACGCGCACGATCTTGGGAGCGCGAATGAAGACCGCGTGAAAGCTCCCAATATGTTTGATCTGCAGATCGGCCTCAAAGCTGTCTAATTGTCTTCCATAGGCGTTGCGCTTGACGGCGATCTCCATCAGCGCCAAGCGCTGCTCTGGGTAGGGATCGTCCAGCTCACGAGCCAACAGGATCATCCCCGCGCACGTCCCGTAGATGGGAAAGCCCTGAGCGCCGCGCTCGCGCAAGACTTTAAGCATTCCCGTCTTCTCCAAGAGATACGCCATCGTCGTGCTCTCCCCGCCGGGGATGATCAAGCCGTCTATCTCTAGAATCTGTTCTTTCGTGCGCACGTCGCGGGCTTCTACCCCCAGCGAGCGCAGGACCGTTAAATGCTCGCGAAAGTCGCCCTGCAGCCCCAGCACTCCAACGCGCATCTTCTTAATTCCCGCGCACTTGCAAGAGTTCGCGCTCGGGCAAGTGCGCCGCGCTGATGCTGCGCATCGGCTCGCCTAAATCTTCGGAGACCTCGGCCAACACTTTTGGATCGTTGTAGTACGTCGTGGCCATGACGATGGCGCGCGCGCGCCGCTCCGGGTCTTGAGACTTGAAGATCCCCGAACCGACGAAGATCCCGTCGCAGCCCAGTTGCATCATCAGCGCAGCGTCGGCAGGCGTGGCAATCCCTCCCGCCGCGAAATTCACAACCGGGAGCTTGCCCAGCTCTTTGATCAGTCTGAGCACTTCGACCGGCGCGCCCCACTCTTTACCCAACGTGACTAGTTCTTCATCCGAAGCTTGGCGCACCATGCGAATCTGCTTGTTCATCAGGCGCATGTGCCGAACGGCTTCGATGACGTCGCCGGTGCCAGCCTCGCCCTTGGTGCGGATCATCGCCGCGCCCTCCGCGATTCTCCGACACGCTTCGGGTAAGTCGCGCGCGCCACAGACGAACGGCACTTTGAACTGCCATTTGTCAATGTGATGCTCTGGATCCGCGGGCGTGAGCACCTCCGACTCGTCAATATAATCTACGCCCAACGCTTCGAGAATCTGCGCCTCGGCGAAATGCCCGATTCTGCACTTGGCCATCACGGGGATCGTGACCGCATCCATGATCTCTTTGATCTTTTTGGGATCGGCCATGCGGGCCACGCCCCCGGCCGCGCGAATATCCGCCGGGACGCGCTCCAACGCCATGACAGCCACAGCACCGGCCTCTTCTGCGATCTTCGCTTGTTCAGCGTTCACGACGTCCATGATGACGCCGCCCTTGAGCATCTCGGCCAATCCAGATTTGACTTTGAAAGTCCCTGTGAGCCTCTCCATACCGACACTCCTTTCTCCGTCGTACTGATTTCATTATAGCGCTCTAGCAGCGAAGCGCAAGCGAGTTAGCCTTTCTGTCCAAAACCCTCGCATAGTGCTATAATAAAAGCACTCATAATCTCTTAAGGAGGAACCGTGAAGAGGATTCTCACTCTCAGTCTTGTCCTACTCTTGATAGGGACTCTCAGCAGCACCGCCCAGAGGGCCACCGAGCAGGGGAAGTTTCTCTATCAGCTCACCAACAAGAACAACAATAAGACCGAAGTCGCCGGCGAGGAGCTTTTCAAGATCGAAGAACTCGACCGAGGCAACCGAAGGATCACGGCGAATTTTGTTGCCAAGTCTCAAGAGATCATCTCGCAGTACGAGACCGACAAGCTCTTCAACGAGACGATCACCGTAGATAAAGATTGGAAGCTCGTAGAGTACTCGTTGCGGTCGGAGACGGCACTTGGGCAATTGAGCGTGAACGTCAGAGTGACGGGCCAGATCGCCAAGATAGACCTCAAGCTCAAGCGCGCCGACGGCCGGGAACAGAATCAGTCCCGCGAAGTTATCCTAGAAGACGAGTTCGTCACCACGGGCGTCGCCGCGGGACAACTGATGATCATGCAGAAGATCATCACCCTGAAGATGAAAGAGCCAAAGCGAACATTTCTCGCGCTCGATCCGACCAACTTCGAGAAGCCTCTCATCGAACTGACCGTCGAGCGCCTCAGCCCGGTGAAAGTGAAGACCGGTACGAAGACGCTCGACGCGCAGCGCTACAGCGTCCAGCGCGCCGATGCCGACTTCAAGCTCGAACTGCT
>JANWXV010000074.1 GCA_025057405.1 Candidatus Bipolaricaulota bacterium
ATAGTAGCTGACGAAGTAGTGCACGGCGTTGTCGGGGAAGAACTCGCGGAATTCGTTGCAGAGCTGGGCAGCTAGAGTTTTATTGTGAGCGATGACGAGCGTTGGTTTTTGGACGTTTTGGATGACGTGAGCGATGGTGAAGGTCTTGCCAGAGCCGGTGACTCCCAGGAGGGTCTGGTGCTGGAGGCCACTGTGCAAGCCTTCGGTCAGTTGGCGGATCGCTTTGGGCTGATCGCCACGTGGGGTGAAGGGCGAGACGAGCGTGAACTCTTGGGTATCGCTTTGGGTACGCATAGCGCTATCTTGGGCACGCGATGAAAGTTGCAGATACTAGAATTTATCAACGTCGTGCATGTCACTTGCTCGGTTATTCTTACATTCTCAGCTCCTTGGCAAACTATGCAGATACCATGGGGCGAACGTGCAGAATCTCCTCTTGGCGCATCAGGCGAACGTCATCTCTGGAAAGGGTCGCGACCGCGATAGTCTTACCCTCGCCGGTGATGAATTCCACTTCAAGTGCCTGTTTATTGGCGTAACGATGAACTACTACCCCAACGTCGCCACGTCTAAGTCCATACTCCTTCAAGTCTTTAGTCAGCACGACAATATCCAATTCGCGAATCATCCTTGCATCACACCTCTTGGTTATTCTAGTCTATCGGATATGCTGTGACAAATCGAGGTCTCTTTCGCTTTGTCTCTATAATCCACACTGTTCGCACTCGCACTCTTATCCCCCGCGGGGTTTGCAAAAAGCCATCAAGGACGTACTTTGTGCCGTGCGGCGTGACAACTCTTTTGCGAACGGGCGCAGTATGCGCAATAGCTAACAACTCTTGCTTCAATTGCTTCGCATTGGCTTCGTGAAACCCCAGCGCACGAAAGAATCCGGCCTTCAATCTCCCTACAGGATGAGTTTGCGAAAGCAGATACTTGGTGATCTTATCAGGAGGAACATGGGCGTTAGCCCTGTTGGGAAGTCGCACATTCACATCCCCAACTTCTTGGCCAGACGGTGCCTGTCAAACCCCACGATAAAATCCCCATCAATCTCGATCACGGGGACGCTGGCCCGCCCCGTGCGCCGCACGATCTCCTCCATCTTCTGACGGTCCTTGGAGAGATCGCACTCGACAAACGCAACGCGGTGTTGTTGCAGAAATTGCTTAGCTACACTGCAAAAATGACACGTCGGCGTGATGTAGAGAATGACGTTCATAATTCCCCCCTCATCGGAGAGTAAGTTTACTCTCCGATCGGCGGCGTTGTCAACCCCACATGACCCTCAGAGTTGCCAAGATCAGTCTCTTTCTGTAAAATTTTGGTGTTTTATGATCGCCCTTGGCATCGAGACGAGCCACGAACAGGGGAGCGTCGGCCTTGCTCACGGTGAGAGAATCGTGGGCGAGGTGCTCTACTCGACAGTGCTGGGGCCGGGCGAACAGCTCTTCACAGCGATAGAGCATCTGCTCCGGCTTCATAAGCTCCACAGAGATCAGTTAAATCTGATTGCTGTAGCGTTGGGGCCGGGATCGTTTACGAGCCTACGGATCGGCATGGCTGTCGCTAAGGGCTTGGCCCAGACGCTCCAGCTGCCGCTCGTCGGTGTCCCAACGGCGGAGACTTACGCTGCTAGAGCCGCTTTCTGGCCGGAGTCTTTCTGTGTTGTGCTCAAAGACCGACGCGATCTGGTCTATCGGGTTTTCTATGCTCAGCAGACCCCCATCAGCGATGCACACTCGCTTTCCATCAACAGCTTGCTGAAGGAGCTTCGCGCCAAAGCCGAGAAGATGCTCTGCATCGGCTCTGGGGCAGAAGAGCATCGGGCCGCGTTAGAATCTGTAGCTCTCGTTGCTCCTGCTGTCCTCAATCAGCCCTCGGGTGCGTTGATCGCGCAACTGGGGATCCGCAGATTTGTCGAAAACCCGCACGATAAGCTGTGGGAGTTGGAGCCGTTGTATTCCCAAACACTCTTAGCAGAAAGTGTGACGTCGTAAAAAATCAGAAGAGACGGAGCGAAAGGAGCTTTTTATGAAGGTGCTGGTCTGCATCAAGCGTGTCCCGGATACGGGAGGGGGATTTCGGCTGACGGCTGACAACAAGCGCGTCGATACGACCAATCTGGGCTTCGCGATCAGCCCGCACGAGGAGTGCGCCGTCGAAGAAGCCATCAGAATTATAGAGAAGCACGGCGGCAGCTCGACGGTGTTGACGCTAGGCCCGATGGCTGCGCAAGAACAGTTGCGCGAAGCATTAGCTAAGGGCATCAACAGTGCTATCTTGCTCGAAGCCGACGACTACGAATCTTGGGACGCTAGAGCGGTCGCTCATGCGATTGCCGAAACCGTGAAGCCGATGGGATTCGATCTCTTGCTCTTTGGCAACGAGTCAGCAGACGTGTGCAATTATCAAGTGGGGTTGCGCGTGGCGCACTTATTAGATGTGCCGTGCGTTTCCGGGATCAAGGCGCTGGAGATTCAGAACGGCAAAGCAATCGCCAAGCGCGAAAGCTCGGAGGGCTGGGAGGTCTATGAAGTTTCGCTGCCCGCGGTCTTCACCGTGAAAGAGGGGATCAACGTCCCGCGACACCCCAGTCTGCGGGGGATCATGGCCGCCAAGAAGATCCCCATCGAGCAGAAAAAGCCCATCAGACAGAATCTGCAAATGGCGCGCAAACTTCTGAAAAAGCCGCAGGAGGGCCGACAGTTAGAAATCTTAGGCCAAGGCGTAGAAGCCGTTGGGAAAGTCGCGGCGAAGCTGCGCGAACTGGGGGCGATCTGAAATGATCTTTGTCTTAGTAGAAACAGCGAATCAGAAGCTGACGGAGTCGTCTTGGGAGACGCTGACAGCAGCACGTGATCTGGCGCAAAAGCTCAGCGATACGACAGAAGCGCTGCTCATCGGCAGCAGCGTGCGCGCGCTGGCGCCGACGCTGAAGGGGCTTCGAAGCGTGAGCGTAGTCGAAGACCCTAGGCTCGCGGGCTATATCCCCGAGGCGTTTGCCAAGATCGCAGCCGAAGCGATCCAAAAGAAAAGACCAACAGTCGTGCTCGCGCCGGGAACCGAGATGGGCAACGATTGGCTGGCACGAGTCGCTGCGCGACTCGATCTGAGCTTGGCCACGGGTTGCACTGAATTTTTCATTGAGAACGGCGCACTAAAAGGTGTGACGCGCACCAACTGGGGCGGCTCGCTCTTAGAAGAGACGGAGATTTTGAGCACTCCCAAATTGCTGACGCTCCAGCCCCACGCGGTGGCGGCCCAGCCGCTCGCCGGCGCGGAGCCGAGCGTAGAGGCTCTCGCTGTGACTCTCGAAGATCGAGACTTTCGTGTGCGATTAAAAGAGCTGGTGCGCAAAGAGAAGACGGGCATCTCGCTGACCGAAGCCAAAGTCGTCGTCGGGGGAGGGCGCGGCTTGGGGAGCGCCGAAGCGTTCAAGATGCTCGAAGAGCTTGCGAGCCTGCTCAACAACGCAGCCGTCGGAGCGACCCGCGTGGCGACGAGCAACAATTGGCGTCCCCACTCCGATCAGATCGGCCAAACGGGAACACAGATCGCTCCCGATCTCTATATCGCCGTGGGGGTCTCCGGGGCGATCCAGCATATGGTCGGCTGCAAAAATTCTAAAAAGATCTTGGCGATCAACAAAGACCCCGATGCGCCGATCTTTCAAAGAGCCGACTACGGCGTCATCGGCGATCTCCATCAGATCGTCCCCGCGCTGATCGCCGAGATCAAGAGACTGAAGGGAGCTTAGTCACGAAAAATTCACC
This sequence comes from Candidatus Bipolaricaulota bacterium, assembly GCA_025057405.1. GTDB lineage: Bacteria > Bipolaricaulota > Bipolaricaulia > RBG-16-55-9 > DRXL01 > SKYB132. Next base: position 3,777 of record JANWXV010000074.1, read on the forward strand.
CTCTGAGCTATTGACAAGTAGCCAGTGAGCACATAAAATAACTTCATAGTGCAGGAGGGGTGCACAGTCGTGCGCCCCCACAAAAACAACGAGGAGGCTCAAGCTCATGCACCACCGAGGGCAGGTCTATTGGGGCATACTCTCTCTTCTCTCTTCTTTATTATTACTAGGCAGCAGTTTAGCGCTCTGGGGGCAGGCCAATCTCCCCGATCTCACGGTGAAAGAGATTCGCGTCTCGCCGCCAGACCTCGAAGAGGGCGATAGCGCCCAAGTGCGCACGGTCATCGTCAATCAAGGCCGCGGCGACGCCCTCGGCCCGTTTGATATCTTGGTAGAACTCAACGGCCGCGAGATCGGCTATCGCTCGGTCTTTGAACTCAAAGCGCAACACACTATTGAGCTGCGCATCCCGTGGAAGGCTGTCGCCGGAGAGCAGCGCGTCACTGTCTATGTAGATACGCCCTTTGGGCGCGTGCGCGAAGCGAACGAGTCCAATAACACCAGCACGCTCGTCTTCAAAGTCGCGCCGCCTTCAGCGGCGCGCGCGCTCACCCTCGATACAGTCAAAGTCTTCACGCGCTCGTTGGACGAAGCCGGCCAAGCGTTGAAGTTCCAACTGACGGACAACGTCTTCAGCTCGATTGACAACGCT
>JANWXV010000075.1 GCA_025057405.1 Candidatus Bipolaricaulota bacterium
AAGGGGTGCCGGGCTGCACGCTCTCTAGCGAGATGGCAACGGCGCGATCTCGGTTGCGCGGATCGGGGCCACTGCTAGAATTGTCTATGTAAATACGCCCATCAGGAGTCTGCACAGAGGCGCTCGAGCCGCGCACTGCCAGCACCGCTTGAGACGGGCCGCGCAGCCCCGGCGACGCGACCGAGACCAAGAGATTCGCCTCTCCAGAGTACCAGATCGTCAGCATCGCGGTCTCTTCGTTGGGCACAAACGTAAACGTGAACGAGGCGCGCGGGGCGAGACGGCCTCCGATGTGCACCGGACGATCTCCGTCGTTGCCCGCCGATGCGACGATCGCGCGACCGGGACGATCTAAGAAAGACTCCAAGCCGCGCTCAAAGAGACTCGTCCCATCGTGCGGGCCAAAGTGCCCCCCTAGACTGAGATTGACCACGGCGGGCCGCCCGAGCCATTGGGCTTTTTCAAAGATATAGCGCGTCCCCTCGATGATATCTTGGCTAAAATAGCTCGTCTTGACGGCGATCATCTCGGCTTGGGGGGCCATGCCGACGTACAGCCCTCCCGACGCCGAGCCGTCGCCAATAGCCGTTCCCGCGACGTGCGTGCCGTGCCCTTGTTCGTCGCGCTGGGGCACGCTGCCGAGAGCGCCTCTGAGAGCGCGCTCTAAATCTTCACGGGTGTACTCCGTGCCGAAGGGCACCCTCTGCGGGCTTCCAAAATAGCCCGTCTCGGTCTGATCCCAAAGCCAGACGATCCGCGAAGACTCTTCGACGCCATCGCCGTCGCGGTCGTGACGAAAGTCTCGGTGAGTGAAATCGAAACCCGTATCTACGATCCCAACGATGACGCCGGTGCCAGTGGCTGCGGGCGCGGTCTCGTGCAAGAAGCGCCCGCCCACTGAGGGAACGCTCACGTCGGTGTGAGGGGCTAGGCGATAATTAGCTTCAACAAAGATGACGTGGGGGAGCGCCGCCAGCGAGCGCAATTGCTGGGGAGCGACGCGCGCGCTGTAGAGGTCTTCGGTCAAGCGCTCGAGCGTGTGAAGTCCGGGCAGATCGTGCGGGTGTAACGGCTGAGAGGTTTGGATGAGCACGCCGATCTGTTCAGCTCTGGTCTGGCGCGCGGCTGTTAAGCTTAAGGGACGTGCCGACGCGAGCGCAGCGCTCTCGTAAACAGCAGCTATGCCCGCAAAGGGCGCGAGATTGAGGGTCTGCTCCGATTCTGCGCGGTGCATGAGAATTCTCAAGAAGGGATCGAGCTTCGCCGAATGATAGTCTTCTGAATCATTTTGGAGAGAAGACGACGAAGAAGATAGAGAATCTTGCGGGGGGGGAGAAGAAGCACCGCCGAGCAGAAGCAGCAAGACGAGCGCGAAGAGCACGAACCCGTCGGCGTGCAACCGGCGACTCACTCGTTCTCGATCCTCCACCTCGGCAAGATGAGCTATTATATAACCCCCAGACGCGAGGGGCAAGTTGCTGAGGGTATCAGAGATTTGGTAGAGTATCTTTTAATACGCATAGAGACAACGCAGGAGGTTAGACCGTGAAGCCTGACTTTCTTTTTGTCCCCGGCCCGGTGAACGTCCCTCGACGGGTCGCGCTCGCTGAGGCGCGCGAGGTCATCTACCATCGAGGGGAAGAATTCGCAGAGCTGCTCAAAAGCGTAGACGCCAAGCTCAAGAGGGTCTTTCGCACCCAGAATACGATTCTCTATTTCACGTCTTCGGGAACCGGCGCGATGGAGGCGTGCGTAACGAATCTGTTAAACAGCAACGACGAAGTGTTAGTGATTGAGGGAGGCAAGTTTGGGCAGCGCTGGCGCGAGTTGTGTCAGGCGTTTCGCGTGAAGCATCACGTGATTGCGCTGGAGTGGGGTCGAGCCGTGCGCCCAGAGCAGATCGAAGACGCGCTGCGGGCGCATCCTAAGATCTCTGCGGTCTTCGTTCAGCTCTCGGAGACTTCTACGGGCACGGTCTATGACATAGAGTCTATTGCCAAGATCACGAACAAGCGTGATGTTCTCTTGGTCGTAGATGCGATCAGCGGGTTGGGGGTGGTGCCGTTGGAGCCGGACAAGTGGGGGGTAGACTGCGTAGTCGCTGGCTCGCAGAAGTCGCTGATGGTGCCGCCGGGGTTGGCGTTTGTGAGCGTGAGCGAGCGCGCGTGGCAGAGAGCTGCGAAGTCAGATTTGCCCAAATATTACTGGGATTTTAACGCTGCCAAGAAGAATCTCTATTTTACGCCCTTCACGCCGGCGATCTCGCTGGTTATGGCGCTCGACGAAGCGCTGAATATTATCTTAGAAGACGGCGTAGAGCATCTATTAGCGCGCACAGAGTTATATGCGCGCGCGACGCGAGCGGCGGTGACAGCGATAGGCTTAAAGCTCTTCAGTGAGCGGCCCGGCGCGGTCTGCACGGCCGTCTTGGTGCCTGCGGGATTGAACAGCAAAGAGATCTTAGAGAGCTTAAGACGTGATTTCAGCATTAAGATCTCCGGTGGGCAAGACCATCTGAAGGGAAAGATCCTAAGAATCGGGCACATTGGCGACATTGGCCCGAAAGACGTGCTGGGCGTGATCGCGGCGCTGGAATTGACGCTGCACAGGTTGGGATATAAGTTAGAACTGGGCACGGGGGTGAGAGCGGCGATGGAGGTCTTCGCTGAGCATACAATGCCCGTCGCCAGCCTATGAATTTCTCGATTCTCATCAGCGACCCATTGCACCCAGACGCCATCGCGTGGCTGCGCCAACAGCCCGGCGCTCACGTCGTCGTTCAGCCTGAGATCTCTCACGAAGATCTACTCAAGACCATCTCGGACTACGACGCACTGATCGTGCGCAGCCGCACCAAAGTCACGGCTGAAGTGATCACAGCGGGCAAGCGACTCAGAGTCATCGGGCGTGCCGGCACAGGGCTAGATAATATTGATGTAGCGACGGCCCAAAACGCGAAGGTCACCGTCTTGAACGCCCCCGGCGCCAATGCCAACGCCGTGGCTGAATTGACGTTGGGGCTGATGATCGCGCTCGCCCGCGATCTCCCGCAAGCGATGCAAGCCGCACGAGCGGGCACGAAAGTCAAAGCCTACGGCACGGAGCTAGCTGAGAAGACGCTGGGGCTGATCGGTTATGGACGCATTGGACGGCGGGTGGCGCACTTTGCGCTCGCGTTGGATATGCGCATCTTAGCTTATGATATTATCAAGCCCGAAAGCGTAGAAGCAGGGGTACAGTTGGTCTCGCTCGAAACGCTTTTGACAAGCTCAGATATGGTGAGTCTGCACATCCCGTTGACGCCCCAGACGCGCCACTTCGTCAACCCCCTGTTCTTGGAAAGGCTCAACGTGGGCGCATCGCTCATCAACACGGCGCGTGCCGAGATCGTGGACGAAGAAGCTGTTCTCCAAGCCCTGCAGCAGGGCAAACTGAGAAGCTATGCGACCGATGTCGCTCAAGAGAACTCCGTGCTGCTGGGACACCCGCGCGTGCTGGTTCTGCCCCATATTGGCGCTTCTACCGCAGAGGCGCAGCGCCGCGCCGGACTCGAAATCGCTGAAAAAGTCTGGCAGTCGCTCACCATCCCGTCCATTTGAAGCGCGCCCGCTAAAGTGTTAGAATACTAACGTAGTGGGGAGGACTCTGGATTTGAACGATTCAGAACGCGAGCAACGCAATCGAAATTTTCGCAACATCGCGCTGGTGATCATCGTGGTCATCTTCGCTGTGATCTTGCTGCAATCGTTCTTTGGCAACCCGGACACGGGCGAGGAGCGCATTGCTTATTCAGACTTTCTGGCCCTGGCCGAAGCCGGTCACGTCTCGACCACGACGATCTCTGGCTCGGTCATTCGGGGCACGGTGCGGCCGATTGACGCCAACCCAGCTCTGCTAGAGCTTGAGCAACAGATCACGAGAATCACACAGCAGCGCCGCAAGCTCGAATTGATAGCTCGCAAGGTCGCGTGGTTGGAAGCCCTGCAAAGCGAGCTAGACGAGCAGCCTTCTGCTTCTACAAGTCCAGAGTTGGCCCGACGGCAACTGCGCGGCTTGCAGATCAAATACGGCAACGTAGATCGCGCGCTGGCTGAGCTGACCGTACAGCGCCTGGCCAAGCGCCGCGAACTCGAAGAACAAGCCAAACTCCTCAAAGACGCACGACGCTTTCGCACCGAGATTCCTCCCTTCGGAGGCGAGCGCCTCCATGCGCTCTTGCAACAATATAATATCCGAGTCAGCGTCGAAACCCCTAGCGATCCGTCTTGGTTCTTCTCGCTGCTCTTCTCGCTGGGGCTGCCGTTGGTCTTAATCTTGTTGTGGCTAGGGATGATGCGTCGTATGCAGGGGGAAAGCTCCAG
>JANWXV010000076.1 GCA_025057405.1 Candidatus Bipolaricaulota bacterium
GCTCTTCAAACTGTTCGTCCAAATTCTGACGACGCTTGCGATAATCTTCGCTGCGATAGGACGCGGGGAGGCGCTCGCGTAATTTTTTAATGAGATTCTCCATGTCGCGGGCGAACTTCTTGCCCATCCCCGCGGGCAAGATAATATAACGAGGGCAGTAGGGATCGTCGAAGTTGTGGACGTAGCACAGGTCTGGAGGAGAGGGTTCGTTCAGGCTGAGTCGGTGCAGGAACGCCCTCACGATAGAGGTCTTGCCCGTACCGGGGCTGCCAGCGACATAGATATTGTAGCGAAAATCTTTGATGCCCAGCCCCAGTTCGAGGGCGCGCACGGCGCGCTCTTGGCCGATGACCCCTTCCAACGGAGCGCACTCGGCGGTGGTCTCGACCCCGAAGATCTCGGGATCGCAGCGACGACGCAGCTCTTCGGGTTTCAGGCGGCGTGGCATAGATAAATCAAGACAAAATCATACAAGATAGAGAGAGAAGAGACAAGAAGAGAGTGCAGAAGCTGACAGTAGATTTCAGTAGCTAATTAAACAGATTTAGTAAAAGAATCAGCTTCATCTGCTACAGAAATCCGCTATCAGCCCTCTAAAACGTCTGCAGTTCGATGTCGCCGACGACGGAGACAGCTAGGCGCGGCGAGAAGCTCGTCAACTGCCCGGAGAACTTAAATACGCTGGGCTTGGTGCCCGGAGGCACGGTGAGTTCGTAGACGACGGTGAGCGTCTGGCCGGGTTCAAAGCGGCGCGACCAGAGCCATTGCATCTGGGATCTTTTCAGTACAGCTCCGGCGTTCTCGCGCTCGCGCACGCTCCAGCTAGACGGGGGGTCTTCATCGAGTCCTAGTCCGTTGATGGGCTTGTTGATGCGAATCGAGATGGTCACCCGCAGGGTCTGGCCCGCGGTGACCCGCCCGCTGGTGGGGAGAGCGATCTGGCGTCGCACCGTCACGGGAGCTTCGCTGATCTTTATCACTTTGCTGATCGAGGCGGTCGCGCCGCGATTGTCAGTGACTCTTAAATTAATACGCCAATCTCCGGCGCGGTCGAAGAGCCGCGACGTCGTCGGGGTTGTCTTCGTTTCGTCGAACTTGCCGTCGCCGTTGAAGTCCCACTCGTATCTGACGATCTGGCCGTCGGGATCGCGAGAGGCCGTAGCGTCGAAAAGCACGAGCGTGTTCGTATCGGGATTAGCGGGAGAGCTGCGAAAATCCGCGCGTGGCGCTTGGTTGCTCTGGGCGTGGGCGACCAAGCTCGCCAAGGCGAGAAAGAGCATCAAGAACTTGACAGATCTCAGCATTCTACACGACCTCCTACACTTCAGAGACGTTTTCACTTGGGCAACGACTCAAAGACGGACGTTTCGGTCAGCCAGTAGGCGACCAGCTCTTGCAGCGTCTTCAGGTCAATCTTGCCGAAGACGACTTTTCCGCCGGCCTCGCGATTCTTCACTTCGCGGTCTTCAAGCCAGAAGAACGAGACGGCCAGCTGAATCTGATCGAAGGTGATGATGTTATTGGCAGAGCTGAGGACGACTCTGGGGTTGGCAGCGTCGCTGGTGTCCATGCGCGCGAAGACGACCCTCATGGGGAGCCGGGTCACGATATTGATCTCGGTCTCCCCGGAGATCGTCTGCTCAAACGCCGGGGCAGCGCTGCTCACGACCCCGCTGAGCTTCTCGACTTTAGAAGTAGGCGAGTCCGGCTCCGGGACGGTTAGTTCGTACTGAATCGTGCGGACTTGTCCGACATCGAGCGTCTCCAAGAAGACCCACGAGATCTCGCCGGGCTTCTTCTGCTTGGGCACGCCGCTCTCCGCGGGCAAGAGATTGTATTCCCAGCCCTTGGGGATGCGCTCGACCACGCTGAACCCGTTGATGCGCGTGTTGGCTCTTATAGAGAGCGTCACCAAGACTTTCTCGCCCGGCAGCGTCTGATCTCCAGGGAGATAAGTTTCAATCGAACGAATGGCGACGAGCTTGGGCGTGAAGACCCGCACCGAGCGCGTCCGAGTCGCCGTTGCGCCGTCGTTATCGGTGACCGTCAGCGTGACGGTATAAGTCCCATCAGCGGCGTAGCGATGGACGGGGTTCTGTTCATTCGAAGAACTGTTATCGCCGAACTGCCACTCCCACGCGACGATCTTCCCATCGGGATCGCTGGAGCGATCTACAAAGCTCAGTTGGTCGTTGACGGTCGGTTCGGCGGGGGCGAACTCAAAGTTGGCCGTCGGTGGGCGGTTGGGGCCGCGGACTGAAAAACTGACAGAGCGGGCACTGGGGGTCACAGCGCGCCCGCGGCTGTCTATGTAACTGAATTCTGGCTTCAATTCTGTAGTCCCGATCTGAGCGCCGCTGACGACGACGCTTGCTTCCCACGGCTCGTCGGCGGAGAGCTCCAAGAGCAGCCACTCGATCAGCGTGGTGTTATCGGGGTTTTTGACGACGCGATTGGGAGCGTTGAACGTGGCGAGTTCGTAGGTGAGAAACGCTGGGAGCACGAGCGTGATCTTGATCTGACGAGCGACGATGCGCTTGGTGAGAGATTCTAATAATCGTTGGGGCACGGTCGCGCTGAAGCTCTCGAAGAATTGACCGTTGGTCAATCGGGCGATCTCGCGCAGGGTGGCGAGATCGGGGCTGCGCCCCAGCGTGCGGATGCCGATCGTTGAGATCGCAATGCCGTTGCTGAGAGCGGCTTGCGCTTGGGAGAGGGGCGTGCGCCCGATATTCGAGCGCCCATCGCTGACCAAGACAATAGCCCAAGCGGCTTCTCTGCGCCCTCTCAAGATCAGTTCGTCCATCGCTGTCGCTAGGCCCTCGCCAACGGCGGTGCGGCCCAGGGGCTTGAGCAGCTTTAGCGCTTGACGAGTCGCCTCGTGATCGAACGTCAGCGGGACATCGAGGGTCGCTTCGGTACCGAAAGAGACCAGCCCCACCCGATGCTGCGCGGGCAGCGCGTTGACGATCTCCGTCCCGATCTTTTGGATCTCGCGGATGTTGGCCGTAGAGGATCGGTCAACCACGAGCACGATATCTGCGGCGATCTGTTCGGGGCCTCCGGCGGTGAGCTTGAGTTTGAGAGTCGCTTCTTGGGGGGTGGCCGCAGAGCCTTTGACGAAGATCGTCGCCGGTGAAGCACTGAGAGAGAGTTCGACGACCGAGGGTGTTGTCTGGGCGCTCGCCCCTAGCAATCCCAAGCCAAGCAGCCCCAGCGCGATAGCCAGCTCGCGAAGTCGGCGCTTCATACAGAGTCCTCCCGTTTTATCCTAGCCCGCCCTCGCCCTTGCCCTCTCCCTAACTTCAGAGAGAGGGCGCAGGGGGAGGGTATCTTTACCGTGCCGAAGGCGGCAAGGGTTTATCTACGGGCGTATCGGTCAGCCAGTGCGAGATCAGCGTCTGCAGCATTCGGAAATCAATGGTCTTGCCGCAGGTGCCCACGACCTCTTCGTCTTCGAGCCACAGGGCGATCGCTGTCTGCACTTGAGCAAAGCTGATCTTGTTCGAGAGCGACATATCTATACTGTCTTGATCTACGTTCAGGCGTGCGATCGCCACAGGAATTTCTAGACACTCCACGACGTTGACGAGCTGGTCTTGCGCCACGTCGCGCTCAAAGCGCGGCAAGAACGCTTCGATCAAGCCGATCAGCATATAGTTATTAATCAGCTCGTCTGTGGGCACGGTGACTTCGTAGAGGATGCTTCGCTTGGTGCCCGCAGCGATCTTCTCGGTGAAGATCCACGCGCCATCGGAAGACTTAAACGCCGCACCGCTGCTCTCCAGGGGCTTGACCTCCCAGCGTTCGGGCAGCTTCTCGGTCAGTGCCAGTCCCAAGAGATCTTTTTCGGCTTGGATCTCCACGCGCACTCTGAAGATATTTCCCCCCGGCGCGCGCAGATAGACCTGGGCGAAGGGCAGCGGCGTGAGAATCGAGCGCAGGGCCGTCCCGCCAACGCTCGTGTCTTCTGCAAAGGCGCGATCTACTGGGACCTTGCCCAGATGGTGCGCGACGATCTGCTTGAGGGCTTCGGTAGAGAGCGGGGCATCGCACGTCCCCGGCACGGGGGTCTCCTCTTGCCAAAAAGCGACAGCGCGGCGCATCTGTTCGTACGTGATCTCTTCTGAGAGCCGCAGATCCACCGTATCCGTAGTCGTATCTAGGTGCGCGATGGCAACGGCGGCGGGCAAGCACGTGACGACCGAGACGCGCGAGAACGTCTCGTTGGTCTCGCCCAGGACGGGGATCTCTTTGACGTCGGGGACGGTGCTGGAGATGCGGCCGACGATGTCGAAGTCGTTGGGGAGCGGGCC
>JANWXV010000077.1 GCA_025057405.1 Candidatus Bipolaricaulota bacterium
CTTCACAAACTCAAAGATCAGTCGTGTCCCCAGCAGCACCGTGAAGAGATTGACCAGAACGCCGATGCTCAGGGTCGTAGCGAAGCCTCGGATCGGGCCGGTACCGAAGACGAAGAGAATCAAGCTGGTGATGAGGGTAGTAACGTGGGAGTCCCAAATGGTAGTGAGGGCGCGTTGATACCCCGCGTCAATCGCGGCGCGGGCGACCTTGCCCAAGCGCAGCTCCTCGCGCATCCGCTCGAAGATCAGCACGCTCGAATCGACTCCCATGCCCACCAAGAGAATGATCCCGGCGATCCCCGGCAGGGTGAGCGTCGCCTTGAAGCCCGCGAGAACCCCCAAGAGCACGATGAGATTCGATAACAGTGTAAAATTGGCGACGAGGCCGCTCAGCCGATAGTACACGACCATAAAGAGCATCACGGCTAGACCGGCGATGAGGCTCGCGGTCAACCCCTTATCAATGGAGTCGCGTCCCAGCGTCGGCCCGACGATGCTCTCTTGCTTGATGACGATCTCCGCGGGGAGCGCGCCGGCGCTCAGGATCGCAGCCAGCAAGCGCGCCTCTTCCGGGGTGAACTGCCCGGTGATCACCGCTTCGTTGATCGCCGCTTTGCGCCGCGCCTCGTCTTGCAGGCTCTTTGCTACTACAGGAGCGCTATAGACGACGCGATCGAGCACAATCGCTAGGGGGTCCTGATCGGCCTTGAGCTGCAAGATGACATCTCGGAACTGGCGCGCGCCCGATTCGTTGAGCGTCAGCGCTACCAGAATCGCGCCGCCGCCTTGACCGGGATTGGGATTGATGCGCACCTCGGCCTTGGAGAGGATATCTCCGGTCATCAACGGCTCTTTTTTCACGACGTACTGGACACACTCGTCAGGGCTGCCCCCCAACCGATCGCAGAGATGGCTCTTGAGCACCTCTTCGTCGAATTCTTCGGTAGTGGGAGGCTCTCCCGGAGTGCCCACTTTGACGACTCTTCGGAACTCCAAGAGCGCGGTGCTCCCGACGAGCTGGCGGGCTTGTTCCGGGTCGGTCGTCCCCGGCAGTTGCACCGAGATGCGGGTGTCGCCCACCTGGGCGATCTGCGGCTCGGTCAGCCCCAGCGCGTTGATCCGTCGCTCCAAGACGCTGAGCACGCGCTCTACGGTCTTTTGGCGCTCATCTGGGGTGACAACTTTCGTGGGGTCTATCTGGACCTCGAGGGTCAGCATGATGCCGCCACACAGATCCAAGCCCAGACGGATCTCTTCGATCATGCACTCGGGTGGGGGATCGTAAGTGTGCCAGGGCGTATAGATAAAGAGCACGGCGGCTATGATCGCTGCCGTAACTAAGACGAGTCGTCCTAGGTTCCAAGCGAGTTCCGGTTTCATGCGGACTTTTCTCTCTGCGCGATGCTCTCTTTGAGCACGCGCAGCGTCGTCCCCTCCTCGTTGACTTGTAAGATCGCGTGGTCTTTGTCGAGCTTGACGATCCGTCCCCAGATGCCCCCAATCGTGATGACTTCATCGCCGCGGCGCAGGCTCTCTAAGAGCGCTTGGTGCTCTAACTGGCGCTTGCGCTGCGGGCGAATGAGAAAGAAATAAAAGACAAGCCCCATCACAGCGAACATCAAGAGCGAGAAGATCCACGAGGGACCTTCAGGAGATGGCGTTGGGGACGGCTCTTGAAAGAAAAGCCACAGTGTATTCATCATAAGCTTTGCGTTATATTATAGCAAATGGCGCTCCCCGACGCTACTGCACTTTGGAAGTGACGATGCCGATCTGCTTTTGGTACTTGCCTTGGCGATCGGCGTAGGAGACTTCACATAGCTCGTCGGCTTCCAAGAAGATCATCTGGGCGATGCCCTCGTTGGCGTAGATCTTGGCAGGCAGGGGAGAAGTGTTAGAGATCTCGATGACGAGCTGCCCTTCCCACTCGGGTTCGGCGGGCGTGAGATTCACGATAATGCCGCAATTATGAACGAAGACCCCCGCTTCTAGAGCGAAATTTCCTGCCTCCGGTACTGTCAAACAATAGACGTCATGGAGACCGGCTAGCTCGTGAATCGCGACTACTTTGTGATTTCTCCCGGTGCGATTGCCGCGAAATGCCTGTATGACTTCGGGGAATCGCCGGAAGACGGAGCGATCACAGTTAAGCAGCTTGGCTGCTCCCCGTATAGAGCCTGTCTGATCTAGGGCTTGCTGCACGAGATCCGCAGTGATCTCATGGCGTGTCCAGAGCCTTCGAGCGATCTCTGACTGCCGACGGCGGCGCGTGCCATCGTCGTTCGCCCAAGCCTGCTTCATGCGCTCTGCGTGTCGCATTCTCTCTGCTGGATCACCGAATCGCCTCAGCATCGCTTCTCGATGGGCTTGTCGGGCCTGCTCTGTCGGATTGCGTCGTTGCTCTAGCACCGCTGCTCGAATTTGAGCGTAGGCCTCCTCGTGCCAGAATCGCAAGGCTCTTTGGCGTTGTAGCTGGGAATATCTCTCACGCCATTGGGGATCTCGTGCTAATCTCTGTAAAGCCTCGCGGATTGCCGCGCTGTGCTCGTGGGGATCGAATTCGTCTCCGTACGATCTTTGGTTATGATATTGGATGTGTTCTCTTGCGCCCATTCGAGAGATATTCCAAGGATTGTTGTTGCGACGATTGCCATCGCGGTGGTGACGATGAGTGTGAGAAAGATCAGCGTAGAGGCCGTTTCGTATGTTCCATTCATCCGCAAGGCGATGCGTAGGATAGAGATGGCCGTTGAGAGGCTGATAGACCATTTCGTAGCCTCGTTTTACGCTTCTATAGAGGGGCATCAGCGAGTCTCCCGGACGGAGCTGCCCTGCGGCTCGCCAGCGCCCGTCACGCAACATAAAAAGATGATCGGGAGTACAGCAAATAGAGTCGTTGTTATCTAAGACGACTCTGGTTAAGACATCGCGCCCCACATAGCGAGGAGCGTCGAGCATCGTTACGATAATACGCCCATGAGGCCCGACGCTGTATCCCCAGAACATCTCGCCCTTCTGAGCACGCTCGGCCATCTCTCCCAAAGTCGGCGCGGTTCCATCTACCAGGGCTACTCGTGTCTCTTCGCTGAAGCACCGCGCATACGTTGATTTGCCCAGACAGATCGCGATGACGTTTCTGGGAATTCGGAAATACTCCACCGAGCGCCCCAGGGCAAACGACCCCGGTGGAATGACGCAGACCTCGCCGCGATAGTCCACAAACGAGTTCTGATTGAAGTTCTTGGGGTCCACGATCACGGGCTGGCCGGTCTTAAATAGATCGAGATTGACCGGCGTAAAGATCTTAAACTCGTCGGCGATGCGCAGATCGTAGCCGTAGCTCGACAGCCCGTAAGAGATGACGCCCTTGGTGATGAGCCTCTCCGAAAACGGCTCGATCATCTTGTGCTCCAACGCCATCCGGCGAATCCAGCGGTCGTTCTTGACCATCGTCTCCCTCGCTTGGTGAAAGATTGATGGCGCTATTATATCTCAAACCCAAGAGAAGTTGGAACTGCCCTCGTTATCTTGCTATACTGATGTTCATACTCAGCATCAAATACAAGGAGCACCCTATGAAACTCGTCGGCGCTGATATCTATATCTGGTCAGAGAAGATGCCCGATCTGCCCAAAGAGATTGGCCCGTTCACGCTCTTGCTCATCTCCAATCGCGGGACGAAGATCTATCCCCCGCCGGCTCCGGAGCTGGAGTTCAACGACTGGTGGCGCTGTCGGTATCGCGCCCAAAGAGAAGTCTCGCACGCTGATATTCAGAAGCTGCTCGATGCGGTGAGCCAGAAGGGCGTCTGGACCAAAGTACAAAAGCTCTTTGAGATCAACGGCGCGAACGCGTACAGCGAGCCGTATTAGAGTCTGTAGAGTCTGAAGAGACAAAATTCTTAGGAGGATGCCATGAGCCATAAAGCCGTGATCATTCGTGGGGACGGGACCGGCCCGGAACTCTGCGAAGCCGTCTTGAAAGTCATAGACGCCAGCGGTGCTAAGATCAGTTGGATAGACGCCGAAGCGGGCGAAAAACCCCTCCAACGCGGCGAACCCATCGTCCCCGACAGAACCATCGAGATCATCAAGAAGACCAGAGTCGCGCTCAAAGGCCCCATGACCACCCCCGTCGGCAAAGGCTCCGTCAGCGCCAACGTCACGCTGAGAAAGAAGCTCGATCTCTTCGCGTGCGTGCGCCCCGTCTGGACGCTCCCCGGCGTCGAGACCCCCTTCAAAGATTTAAATATCGTGATCTTTCGTGAA
>JANWXV010000078.1 GCA_025057405.1 Candidatus Bipolaricaulota bacterium
GAGAGCTCGCCCAAGATCGCCAGGCCGTGCAGGAGCGTGCGCAGCTCGTTCAGATGGTGATCTATTCTCTCTAAGAGAGCCGAGCGCTGCGGCTCGGCGGTGACCAACTGAGCGGCAGCGTCGCGGTGGCGCGCGGCGACGGCCTCGTTTAGCAGCTGTTGGGCATCGTCTTCGCGGCCTTGATGGGCGAGCTGAGCGCATTTTATAAGAGCATCGGTGATCTTGGCCATCGCCGAGGCCACGACGATGGGAGAGAGAGCGCGCTTGCGTCGTACGATCTCGATGACTTGCTTCATCGCGGCGGCGTCCTCGACCGAGGTGCCGCCAAACTTCATCACGATCATCGCAGTTCACCCTGTAAGCGAGAGTCTATGCAATCAAAAAGACAAAGCCTTGTCAAGTATCAGAATCTTGCCACGGACTAGGGTTAGCATTACAATATAACTTAAAAGGAGGCTGGTTGACTTATGCGTTCACGGGTGAGATGGTTCGTAGCGGTCGGTCTGTTGGCCCTCGTCGTGGGGATGATCGGTGGAGTGCCTCAGGCGCAGACGCAGGCGTTCAAAGTCTGTTCGGACATCGCGTGGCCGCCGTTTGAGTGGGTGGATGCTCGCGGACAGTTTGTCGGGTTCGATCTGGACGTGATGCGGATCGTTGCTCTGCTGAAGGGCTATCGCATAGATATTCAGAATCTCGCCTTCGATTCGATCATCCCCGCGGTAGTGGCCGGCCAATGCGATATTGGCGCGTCGGGGTTCACCATCACGGAAGAGCGCAAGCGCGTCGTAGATTTCTCCGATCCGTATTGGGAGTCCAACCAAGCCGTGTTGGTGCACGCGGCGTCCGGCCTCAACATCATCACGGCGTTCAAGGCGGGGCAGATCATCGGGGCGCAGCGCGGGACGACCGGCGCAGACTGGGTCGAACAGAACGTGATCAAGCAGGGGATCAACGTGACGCTGCGGCTCTATGAGACCTATCCCCTCGCCGAGCAAGATCTCATCAACCGACGCATCCATGCGGTCGTTGAGGATGAACCCGCCGCCAAAGTGGCGGTCAAGACCTCCAGAGGGGCGCTCAAGATCGCGGGAATGATCAACACCGAAGAGCTGTTCGGCTTCCTGGTGCGCAAGGGCGATCCCAACAGGCTCTTGCCCCGCATCAACGACGGCATGAAGGAGATGAAGCGCAAGGGCATCTGGAATAACTTAATAGAAGCGTATTTTGGAGTAGATGTCAATCTCGACCGAGTCGCGCAGTGCTACGCCGACCTCAAGGGCTGGCTCGACAGAAACCAACCCGAAGCCTATGCTGAAAACCTCGCGGCGTGCATGTCCGGGCAGACGTACAGAAGACCCTAGCAGCCAACGCCTATGCGAGTCCGTAGTCGAGGGTGCGCAGCTTTAGGCGCACCCTCTTTCTCTCTGCGTGAGGGAGGGCGTGCAACGATTGGAGAAGCTTGAGCTGATTTGGCAGAGCCTGCCCCTGCTCGGCGAGGGTGTGCTCGTCACGATGACGCTGACGATCTCTCTGCTGGGGGTGGGGCTTCTGTTGGGAATTCCGGTAGCGCTAGGGCAAGCCTATGGGCCGCGCCCGGTGAGACTGCTGATGTCCAGCTATGAGCGCTTCTTTCGCGCCATGCCCATCTTAGTCTTATTGATCGTCTGCTTCTACGGTCTGGGGTTTTGGGGAATCTACGTGCCGGCGTTTGGGACGGCGGTGGTGGTCTTTGGGCTGCACTCGTCGGCCTATCAGTCGCAGATCTTTCGCGGCGCGATTCAGGCGATCAAAGAGGGCCAACTGTTAGCGGCGCGCGCCCTCGGGATGTCTCGTCTTCAAGCGATTCGTTATATCGTCTTGCCGCAGGCGCTGCGCCTGTCGCTGCCCGGCTGGTCAAACGAATATTCGGGAGTCCTGAAAGATACGTCTTTTGTCTTTGCGATTGGCGTGACGGAGCTGACCCGTCAGGGCTGGCAGATCGCCATGCGCACCCGCGAGATCTTTCTCGTCTTCATCACGGTCGCCGTGATCTATCTGATCTTGACGTATCTGGGGACTTGGTTGCTGGAACGGATAGAGCGACGTTTGAGCGTGCCGGGGTTGGCGGGGCAGCGCCGAGAGGAGCATGGCCGTGTCATCTGAATACAAAGTATCTAGCGAAGCGTCGTTCGTCGTGCGCGTCGCAGACCTGCACAAGCGCTACGGGAGCGAAGAAGTCCTGAAGGGCGTCTCGTTCGCGGTGCGTCAGGGCGAGGCGCTCGCGATTATTGGGCCGTCGGGCACGGGCAAGAGCACGCTCTTGCGCTGTATTAACAGATTAACAGAACCCGACCGCGGGCGCATCTGGCTAGAGAACACCGAGATCACCAACGCCAAGACCGATATCAACAAGATTCGTCAGCAAATCGGCTTTGTCTTTCAAGATTTCAATCTCTTCGCGCACCTGACGGCTTTAGACAACGTGCGTTTGGGTTTGACCAAAGTGAAGAAGCTCTCTCTCAAAGAAGCCACGGAGCGCGCGATGATCGAACTGAGGCGAGTGGGCTTGGCCGAGCAAGCTCAGAAATATCCGGCGCAGCTGTCTGGGGGGCAGCAGCAGCGAGTCTCTATCGCGCGCGCGTTAGCCATGGACCCCAAGCTGATGCTCTTCGACGAGCCGACCAGCGCGCTCGATCCCGAACTCATCGGTGAAGTCCTCCACGTGATGCAAGACCTGGCCGACGAAGGGATGACGATGATCGTCGTGACGCACGAGATGGGTTTTGCTCGTTCCGTCTGCGACGAGGTGATCTTCATGGAGAAGGGCGTGATCGTCGAGCAAGGCCCGCCGGAGCAGATCTTCACCCAGCCGAAACAGCCGCGCACTCAGCAGTTCTTGAGCAAGATCAGTGAACTCTACGGGAGGACGAGTTCGTGAATCTTCTTGGGCCGTTCTGTCAAACTCTGCAAGACGGGAGCTTCGTCCGGCTGGCGTGCGAGATAGCGCCGCGACTGCTTCAGGGGACAGCCACGACGTTTCAGTTGACGGTTTTCGCAATGGTGCTTGGGTTGGGGGTGGGGCTGCTGTTGGCGCTGGGGCGCATCTATGGCAACAAGCCGATCTACGGGCTGAGCACGGCCTATGTGCAGTTCGTGCGGGGGACGCCCGTCTTGGTGCAGCTCTTTCTGATCTACTATGGGCTGCCGGCGTTTGAGATCCGTCTTGATCCCTTTCTTGCGGCGATCATTGGGCTGGGGTTGAACAGCGCGGCTTATCAAGCCGAGTACTTTCGCGGAGCGATTCAAGCGATCGGTCGCGGCCAGATGTTAGCCGCGCGCGCCGTGGGCATGACCAACCTGCAAGCGATTGGTTATGTCATTCTGCCTCAAGCCCTGCGAATCGTGATCCCCCCTTGGTCGAACGAGCTGATCTACACACTGAAATACTCGTCGGTGGCTTATATCATCACGACCCCGGAGCTGATGTACACGGGACAGATCATCGCCTCCAGCCCGCGAGGGCCGGGGGCTTTTCGCTACTTTGAAGTCTTTCTCATCGTTGCCGTGATCTATTTAGTCTGTGTGTTGGTGATTTCAAAGCTCTTGGATCTGGTAGAGCAGCGCGTGAAGATTCCGGGGCTGGAGATGCGCTGAAAGTCTCTTCGCTCTGTGCTACAATAGTCTGGGGTGATCAGCGTGTCGGCCGTGAGAGATCGTCAAATCCTTCAGATGCTGGACGCGCTCGGCGCGCCCAATCACAGCGATCTGGGGACGCGCACCGCGAGATTGCTGAACACCCTGGGCGTCTGGGAGGTCGCGCACCGGCTGCGCCCTCTCTTCGCAGAACACCCAGACGAAGCCCAAGCGTTTCTGGAGTATCTGGCTCAGAATTATCCGGCTGCTGCCGATAGAATCCAAATCTTGCTGACCGCCACCAAAGGCGAAGATAAAGAACTCGTCAAGCGCGAGTTCGGCGGAGACTAACAGAAAAAGACAACAAGGAGGTCTGTGGCGATGAAGATCACGTATATCGGACACGCCGCCGTCGAGATCAAAACCGACAAGCATTCGATACTGATAGACCCGTTCATCACCGGTAACCCCGTCGCCCAGCACAAGCCCGAAGATTTTCAGCCCGACGCGATCCTGCTCACTCACGGCCACGCTGATCACTTGGGCGATGCCGTCCCCATCAGCCAGCGCACCGGCGCCCCGATCATCGCGATCTTCGAGCTGGCGACGTACTGTCAGTCCCAAGGCGCCAAAGCCGTG
>JANWXV010000079.1 GCA_025057405.1 Candidatus Bipolaricaulota bacterium
CGTGATGGGCTATACTGAATACGAGCCGATTGCGAAAAAATACAGAGTGCCCATCGTCGTGACGGGCTTTGAGCCGTTGGATATCTTGCAGGGCGTCTATATGTGCGTCAAGCAGCTCGAAGAAGGGCGCTACGACGTCGAAAATCAATACGCGCGTTCGGTGCGCCGCGAGGGCAACACCAAAGCCCAAGAGCTGATCCGTGAAGTCTTTTGCGTTGTGCCCCGAAAGTGGCGCGGCATCGGGGAGATCTCTCACAGTGGGCTGGGCTTGACAGAGAAATACAAAGAGTTTGATGCGGAGAGAAAGTTCGGCGTGACGGTTTTTTCCGTTGAAGAGTCGTCGGAGTGCATAGCGGGGCTGGTGTTACAGGGCGTGAAGAAGCCTCACGAGTGTTCGGCATTCGGGACGCGGTGCACGCCGGAGCGTCCGTTAGGAGCACCGATGGTCTCTTCCGAAGGCGCGTGCGCGGCGTACTATCGTTACCGGAGGGAGCGCAAAGATGCATGACGACTTTGCGCTGAGCTGCCCCATCCCCATCTCGGAGTACCCTCAAGTGCTGCTGGCGCACGGGGGCGGCGGCAGGCTCATGCACCAATTGATCGAAAAAATCTTCGGGATAGCGTTCGCTAATAAATATCTGGATGAGCGCCATGATGGGGCGCAGTTTACGCTGAATGGAGCTAAGCTCGCGTTTACGACAGACTCGTATGTCGTGCGCCCGCTCTTCTTCCCCGGCGGCGACATTGGGAAGCTCGCTGTCTATGGGACAGCGAACGACTTGGCGATGTGCGGCGCGCGCCCGCTCTTCTTGAGTGCGGGCTTCATCTTAGAAGAAGGGCTATCGATGGAGACCCTCTGGCGCATCGCTCAATCTATGAAAGAAGCTGCGCAAACAGCTCACGTTCAGATCGTCACTGGGGACACAAAAGTCGTAGACAAGGGCAAGGGCGACGGAATTTTTATCAACACGGCGGGTATTGGGGTTATCGAGCATAGCTTTGTTATCTCGCCAAGAAGCGCCCGCCCCGGAGATTCTATCTTGCTGAGCGGCGACGTCGGGCGGCATGGGATCGCGATTATGGCCGTACGTGAAGGACTGTCGTTTGAGAGCGCAATCGAGAGCGACTGTGCACCGTTAGCTCCCGCAGTGCTGAAGCTGATCGAAGAGCAGATCGAGCTGCACTGCTTGCGAGACTTAACACGCGGGGGACTCGCCAGCGCGCTCAACGAGATCGCCCAGACTGCTCACTTAAGCATTTCGATAGACGAGAGCGCTGTCCCCGTCCGAGAAGACGTGCAAGGCGCGTGCGAAATCTTGGGGCTTGATCCCCTCTATGTCGCGAACGAAGGGCGCTTTATCGCGTTCGTAGCTGCCGAAGATGCTGAACGCGCTCTGAAGATTCTCAAAGATTTCTCGCCCAATGCAGCTCTCATCGGGCATGTCGCTGAGTCTCCCGCGGGGATAGTCACCCTGAAGAGTCGCATTGGCGCTCGAAGAATCTTAGATATGCTCAGCGGGGAGCAGCTCCCCCGAATCTGCTGATTTGCTACGCTGAGCGAAGATCGCTATAATGCCCAGAACGGGGGTGCAAGATGGTGCAGCGGCCTACGCTTGACTGGCACGGCAGAGACGTCATCTCCATCCGCGATTTCTCCCGCGCGCAGATCGAAGATCTGCTCAGTCACGCCCAGCAGATACGCCCAGACTCGGAACTGTTGCGAGGCCGTGTCATGGCCTCGCTCTTCTTTGAGCCAAGCACCCGGACTCAGTTGTCGTTCGCGACGGCGATGCAGCGCTTAGGAGGGGAGGTCATCGGCTTTGCGGGGGCCGAGGGGAGCAGCTTGGCCAAGGGCGAGTCGCTGCAAGACACCGCGAAAGTTGTAGAGAAATACGCAGATATTATCGTCATGCGGCACCCGTTGGAAGGGAGCGCCCGCTTGGTCGCTGATACCGTCTCGATCCCCGTCATCAACGCCGGAGACGGAGCCAATCAGCATCCCACTCAGACGCTCACGGATCTCTTCACGATTCAGAGATTTCACAAGCGCTTAGATAACTTAAAGATCGGCTTGGTAGGCGATCTCAAGTACGGACGAACCGTGCACTCGCTGGCGCTAGCTCTCTCGCGCTTTCGGCAGATCGCGCTGCGCTTGATCTCCCCAGAAAATCTGCGCATGCCCCCGGCGATCTTGAGGGAACTCGACGGGGTCGTCCCCTATGTCGAAACCGCAGAACTCGATCTGCGCGACTTAGACGTCGTCTATGTCACGCGCATCCAGAAAGAGCGCTTCCCCGATATCGAAGAGTACGAGAAGGTCAAGGGCGCGTATGTGATTGACCTCCAAGCGTGCGAGCAGCTTCAGCGTGACACGATTCTCTTGCACCCGTTACCCAGAGTGGACGAGATCACCCCCGACGTAGATGCGCTGCCTCAAGCGAAATACTTCGAGCAGACGCGCAATGGCGTGCCGGTGCGCATGGCACTGTTAAGACTCTTGTTGGGAGCGTGAGCGTCGTGAACGAAGAACTCAAAGTCTCCAAAATCAAGAACGGCACGGTGATAGATCACATCACCGCGGGGATGGCTCCCATCGTCTTGCGCATTCTGGGGATTACCAAAGGCTGCTCTGACACGGTCATCGTGGCGATGAACGTCAAGAGCCATCAGATCGGCTTAAAAGACATGGTCAAAGTAGAGAATCGTGCCTTGGCCCAAGAGACCGTGAAGAAGATCGCGCTGGTGGCCCCCCACGCTACGGTCAATATTATTAAAGACTACAAAGTCGCGCAGAAGTTCAAAGTCGAGCTGCCCTCGGAGTTGATCGGGATCGTGCGCTGCCCCAATCGCAACTGCATCACCAACAGCAGTGAGCGTGTCCCTTCGTACTTCACGGTGGAGAGCAAAGACCCGTTGGCGTTGCGCTGCCACTACTGCGAGGTCTTAGTAGACGGAGCGTCTGTAGATATTCTTTTGTAAGAACAGAATGCGTCTTTTCTATTGTTTGGAGCTGCTTCCCCCAGTGCGAGAGTCGCTCTATGCGTTAGGGGCCCCCCTGCGACGTTTAGAAGCCCGTGTGGCATGGGTGCGTTCGGAGAACCTGCACGTGACGATGAGATTTCTCGGTGAGGTTGAGCCAAAGAGACTGGAGCAGTTACGCGCGGTGGGGGCCGAATGCGCACGGAGAGTCTCTCGGTTTGAGCTGCGCTTTGATCAGTTGGGGGTTTTTCCGCACTGGGGGCGACCGCGCGTGCTCTGGGTCGGCTGTCGCTCTGCGCCAGACGAGATCTTTCACTTGCAGCGCGAGCTAGAGACAGCCTTACAAAAGCTGGGCTTCGCCCCCGACGAGCGCTTCACACCCCATGTTACTTTGGGGCGGGTCAAAGACGAGTCGGCCACCGCGCTGAAACGCTTAGCAGAATCTGCACAAAAGATACAGAGCTTTGAATATTGTGCAGAGATTTCGTCGCTGACGCTCATGGAGAGCCGATTGACTCCCCAAGGCGCAATCTATACGCCCGTGAGCGTCTTCGCCTTTCAGTCTGTTTGAGCGTTATGGGCTACGAATACTTTGAAGTCACCGCCGAAGTGGGGATTCGCGCGTGGGGCAAGACGCTCGAAGAGAGCTTTGCAGAAGCAGCTCGCGCGCTCTTTGAGCTGATGGTGGACACGTCTAGGGTGCGTCCGCAACGTGCGGTCTCGATTGAACTGAGCGCCGAATCTCTTGAAGTGCTATTAGCCGACTGGCTCAACAGGCTGATCTTGGAGCGAGATCGCATGGGATGCGTCTTTTCGGAGTTTCGGATGATGATTGGATTGCAAGCTCAAGGAGCGACGTTGACGGGCGAAGCCCTGGGGGAGCCGTTGGATCGCGCGCGGCACGATCCGCGCATCGACGTCAAAGCCGTGACGTATCATCATCTGCGGGTGCGGCACCAGCCCGACGGCGTACAAGTCGAGTGCGTGCTGGACATTTAGCTTTTGGCTATAATAGCTCTAGACGAGAGAGGAGGCTTCTAGTATGGCGAAGAGGCTGCTTGGGGGAGTGCTCCCCCTGATGGTGTTGCTCGCTTCCGTGACAGTGACCCCCGCGCAGGGGGTGCTAGAGCTTCAGATCAGCGCGACCTGCGAGAATGCTCTGTTATTAGTCAATGGTCGGCTCTATTCGGGACGCCCCTTCACGATTACAGTGCCCCTCGGAGCGACCGTCACGCTCGAGAATCTCAGCGCG
>JANWXV010000007.1:0-7559 GCA_025057405.1 Candidatus Bipolaricaulota bacterium
GATCTTCCGGCAGATCGTGCTAACGCGCTTTGAGCAGAGGCTGCACGAAGCCCGGCGCGCCCAAGGCGAACTAACAGCTGCGCAGATCAACCCGTTGTGGCTGGAGACCAATCGCGCGATGTTCGGCGACTCCGTCAAGCTGACGGACGATTACGGTTGGTGGTGGCTTTATATCGGGCATTTCATTCACGTGCCCTTCTATTGTTACGCGTATGCGTTTGGCGAGCTGTTGGTCTTGGCGCTCTATCAGAAGTATCTGAGCGAGGGCGAAGCGTTTGTGCCCAAGTATTTAGAGGTCTTATCGGCGGGCGGCTCGGAAAGCCCGCCGAAGCTGCTCGCCCCGCTGGGAGTGAACATCAACGATCCGAACTTTTGGCAGGCGGGGCTGGAGTTTCTGCGGGTTCTGGTGCGCGAGGCGGAACGGTTGGCTTCTAGTTGCTAAGGTCGCTTGCTGAGAGAGGTGGGTCATATGAGAGTTTTCCCAGCAGTGGTGGAAAGGTGCCCTGATACTGGGTTGTACGTGGGCTATGTGCCCGGCTTCCCGGGAGCGCACACGCAAGCGGAGACGCTAGATGAGCTGCAAAAAAATCTCCGCGAGGTTATCGAAATGCTACTGGAAGACGGAGAGCCAAAGCTTGAAGCCGAGTTTGTTGGGACACAGATAGTAGTAGTGCCCTGACGATGGGAAAATACCCTGTTCTCAAACCGCACGAAGTAGCAGCAATCTTGGGAAAACTCGGCTTTGTTGAAGTGCGTCAACGAGGCTCTCATAAACAGTATCGGCATCCAGATAGTCGTAGCACCACCATTCCTTTTCACAGAGGGCGTGACATCTCGCCGATCTTGCTTCGGCAGATAGCGAAGGATATTGGGCTTCCCTTGGAAGAGTTATTAAAGCACAGGTGATCGACAACGCCCTTAAATATCTAAACTATCCCTAGTTTATACCCAAACCCGCGCACCGTAAGGATGATCTTCGGGTCTTCGGCGTCTTTCTCAAGCTTGTTGCGCAGCAGATAGATATATTTTTTTACGTCCTCCGAAGACGCATAGGGGTTGTCTTGCCAGATCGCGTCAATGATCTCGCGGTGCGAGAAGACCTTCCCCGGACGCGAAGCTAAGAGCTTTAACAGATCGTACTCTTTCGGAGAGAGTTCAATCGTCTGCCCGTAGAGACGGACTTCTTTGCGCTCGTCGTCAATCTGCAGCGCCCCCACTTGCATATAGGGCGACTGGCTCACGCGACGCATCACCGCTTCGAGGCGCGCTTCGACTTCGCGCAGATCGAAGGGCTTCGTAATGTAATCGTCTGCCCCCGTCGAGAAGCCTCGGACTTTGTCGTCGGTTGAGTCCTTGGCCGTCACCATGATGACGGGAAGTTTGACGCCGCTCTCACGGAGTCTCTGCAAGACCGTCCAGCCGTCGAGCTTGGGCATCATCACATCGAGCAAGAGCACGTCGGGCTTCTCTTGCGTGCACTTCTCCAAAGCCTCTTGCCCGTTGAGCGCACCGATCACTTGGTGCCCTTTAGACTCTAAGTATTTTTTTAACAGATGGAGCGAATTGGCATCGTCTTCAGCGATGAGAATGCGCATGGCGAACCTCCTCCAGAGCATCAAGCTGGTGCTGCAGAGGGAGCGCGACGAAGAAGCGACTGCCCTGCCCCAGCTCGCTCTCCACCCAGACGCGCCCCCCGTGCATCTCGACGTACTTCTTTACAATCGCTAACCCCAGACCTACCCCCTGAGACTCCCGCGTGCTCGATCCGTCGAGCTGCGTGAACGGCTCGAAGATGCGCTCGCGCTCGTGAGTGGGAATCCCCAGCCCGGTGTCAGACACCGTCAGAAGATACTCGTTCTCGTGAGTCTCCCCCGAAACGGCGACCTTCCCGCGCTCGGTGTACTTGATCGCGTTGCTCAAGAGATTGAGCAAGATCTGTTTGAGCTTGGTGCTGTCGGCGTAGAGCAGCGCGGGTTCGACGTGCGATTCGATCACCAAGCCCTTCTTGCGAGCGAGCGCGCTCACGGATTTGATCGCTTCTTCGGCGATGACCGAGAGATCGGTCACTTCAAAGTACGGGCGGTCTTCGCCGGCTTCGATCTTGGAGAATTTTAAGATATTTTCTATCAGTTCGAGCAAGTGATCTCCCGAATGGAGAATGTTTTGTAAATCTTCGCGCTGGGCAGGGGTGAGCGGGCCATCTACGCCTTCCAGCAAGAGCTGTGAATATCCCCGAATGGCGTGCAGAGGGGTCTTCAGCTCGTGGCTCATCACGGCGAGGAAATCAGACTTGGCGCGATTGGCCTTGCTTAACGCGAGATTCATCTCTTCGAGTTCTTGGTTGCGCTCGGCGATGACGTCGGCCATCTGGTTGAACTCCTGAGCGAGAGTCTCCAACTCGTCGCCGCTGCGCACGACAGCACGAGCGCTCTTGTCGCGTTTGAAGCGCTTGAGCGCCTCTGCCAAGCTCTCCACCGGCCCTAGAATCATCTTATAGAACAAAAACGCGATCACGATCCCTAAGAGCACATAGCCCAAGACGATCAGAGCGATATTAGCCATCTCGCGGCGGATCTGCGCTTGCACGGCGGCCATGTTAAGGCCAAACTGCAGGAGCGAGAACGTCTTGATACGGGCTCCTGATAATACGTCGCTGATCACTACCGGGCGAGTATAGGAGAGCTTCAAGATGGGGAGATTTCCGAGACGGTGCTTCTCGTAAGAGATCCCTGCGGGAGGAGACTCTTTAAAGAAGAAGAGCGATTGCAGCTCGCTGTTATCGGAGATCTCGTCGCTATGGACGAGACAGATGGGAGTGCCTCCAACGGTCACGTGAAGGACGAGCAGCTCCGGTTGATCCAGCAGAAGAATACGGCAATACTCAGCGCGCTCTTGAGGCGTTGCTAAGCGAAGACCAAGATCCGATTCGAACACCCCTAGCCAGCCCTTAGCTGCTGTCTCCCAGCGAAGGACCAACTGCTCCTCCAAGGCCTCCGAGAATCGCATGAGCGAGAGCGCCCCCAACGGGATCGCTACGAGGAGCGTAAACCCCACGAGCGTGAAGACAAACTTATACCGCAAGCTCAGGCGTAACAATCGCATCGGCTCTCAGTCTAGCGCGCGCTGCGCACTTCGTCAATAGCGACGGTCACGGAATTTCCACCGGATTTCTATGTCTTTGGCACAGAGAATGGGGTAGAATCGGAGCGCAAAGCCCACTCTCTTCTGTACCAAAGGGGCTTGGGAGACCGAGTGCCTAAGCTACGAACCTAGCAGGAAGCGCACGGGTTTTGCCTCTCTGGGGGTTTGCCCGACCTCCTCCCCAAGGAGAGGATTTTTCCCGACGCTTCTGGAGTACACGGAGCCAAGCCCCTCCTTCCCCTCCCTCCCCAACGCGCTCACCGGCAGCGACGCAGGGATTGACGCGCCCATGACCAAGGCGTATCATAGAGAGCAGATGGCTCGACCTCAGCGATGGCTTTGCAGCGTTCTGATCCTTGGTGCCGTGCTCAGCCTCTCGTTTGCGTCGGCAGCTCAAGGCTGCGCGATCAGCGAGAGCGCCGCGGGGCGGTGCATCGCGGGCTTGGTTTTGCAATGGCGAATCGGAGCCGAAGAGCGCGCGCCTGCGCTCACGGTAGCACGAGTAGAGCCGCCGCGCCTGGCCACGCCCGATCTGTCGGAGCTGCATCTGGGGCAGCTCCTGCGGACGGACCACACCGGCGAAGAAGCCGACCCCCCAACGCTGCTGTGGGAGTTCGGCACCGTCGGGGAACTCGAAGCGCGCCTGCAAGACCTCGACGCGTTGATACGCGCTCTCCTTGAGGAATTTTTCAAAGAGCAAGGGAGCCGCGCCCTGCGCGAGCTGACGCTGATCTTCAACCTCGACGGCCCCGCGCTCTTGCCCTTGCCCACGCAATTGGAAGGCCGCAGCTCTCTGCGACTCGACGAGCGCTGGAGGCTTCTGCTCCAGAACGCTACGGTCACCCTGCGCACGGAGCTAGGCCCCAGCCAACTCTTGGGCCAGATCGAACTCGACCCCCAGACCCTGCAAGTGAGCAGAGAGAAGATCGCGCTCGAAATCTCGCTAGGGGCGACGGCCCTCTCCGGGGTGACGACCTTCGAGCGCGGCTTGGGCTTGACCCATCAGATCTATACGATTCGTGCCCAAGTAGGAGGCGTGCAGCTGACGGGCCAAGCGACCTTCAGCCCGGCTTTTCAAGAGTTTAAGATCGGCGTGAGCATCTCGGGACTGGCGCTCACCGGCAGCTCGCTGATCACCCCGACCGGGATCACCACCCAGAGCCTCTTTATCGAGATCCCCATCCGTGGGCGCTAACGGCCCCAGTTTAAGTGCCGCAACGGCTCCAGAAAATCCGCGTTCAACACGATAAGCCGCGTGTATTCAGAAGCCCTTCGGATGATCAACTCGTCGTTGGGAGCTAGCTCTCCGACGTGATCGCCGTCGGCCAAGACCTGCGCAGGGCGACGTGCGACCGCCCGTAAAGTATGATGAGCCGAGAAGATCAGCGGGCGCACCCCCAAACGATGAGCGCACAGAGGCGTGATGAGCAGCGCTTCCAGAGTGGGTTCTAGAACGGGGCCGCCCGCCGAGAGCGAATAGGCCGTCGAGCCGGTCGGCGTGGCGACTAAGACCCCGTCTCCCGAGTAGCGTGCGACGGGCTTTTCGTCCAGAAAGAGTTCGATCTCGGTATGAACCGTAGCTTGGGCGTGTACCAGAGCGATCTCGTTGAGGGCGCTGGCCACTCCAACGGCCTCCACGCGCATGCGTCTCTCCATGCGCGGCTCTTCAGAGAGCAAGTGCGCGAGAGCGCGCTCTAAGTGAGCTTCTACTACCGATGTTAAAAAGCCCAACCCGCCCAGATTGACCCCCAAGACGGGACAATCGCTCTCCAGAGCGCGGCGCGCCCCCTTGAGCAGCGTCCCATCGCCTCCGAGGGTGAGCACGAGATCGAAGTCTCTCTCCAAGAGCGGACTGTGATCGAGGCCAGCCCGCGTGACGATCGCGATCTTATGCGCTTCCCCCCAAGCGCGCAGACGCGCCATCACCGACTCGCTTTGAGGCTTGCTCATATTGGCAATCGCCAAAATTTTCCGGAGCTTCACAACTTCATTCTAAGAGGGCCGAAGAGCGCTGTCAACAGCACCTCTTCACCCGTGCGACAGATACTGCCACTTGCAAATCCAGCGCTCCAGAACGTCTATCAGAATATAAAAGAGCAAGCCCAACAAGCCCATCGCTAAGATCCCCGCAAACATCGAGTCGTAGGCTAAGAGCCGCCATTGCCGCGCGATGTACATCCATAGCCCGTACTGAGCCGCAAACGATTCGGTCAGCGCTAGCGCCATAATGGCCATGCCTACTGAAATACGGAGCGTCGAGAGGATCGCGGGCAGGCTGCCGGGAATGACCACGTGCTTATAGATCTGCCACGTGCTCGCCCCCGTGCTCGCTACCGCGAGTACGTGACTCTTAGAGATGCTCTTAGCGGCGTCGCGGGCGGAGAGCAGAATCTGAAAGACCAGAATAATCATAATCAAGCCGATCTTGGGCGCGTCGTAGATCCCCAGAAAGACAAAGAGAAGGGGGAGAAAGACGACTTTGGGAATAGGGTAGCTCAGATAGATAGACGGGCTGAAGAGCCGGTCTAGCTGGCGTTCGTGGCCGATGACCAAGCCCAAGGGCGCAGCGATCACCAGGGCTAATAAGATTCCCGCGAGCACGCGATAGCCGCTAGCGAAGAAGTGTTTAGAAAGTTCGACCCAGTCTTCGATCAGAATCTGGACGGCCCTTTCGGGGGAGGGCAGCGCAAAGGCTTTAAACGGCTCGCTGGCGAAGAGCGTCTGCACGAGCCAACTCCCCGCCCACCACACCCCAAAGAAGAGCACGATCCCCAACAGATACCCCAACAGATACGGATGCCGCTCTCTCATGACTTAGCTTGCGCTCCCGATTCGAGGGCTTGTCGGACTTCGCGGACTCTCTCGTAAAACTCCGGGCTGGTGCGCGAGCCTCCTATGCAATCGTTGGCGATGATTCTCTTAATCTTCGCGGGCTTCTCGCTCAGGATCACGATGCGCTCTCCCAAGAAGACGGCTTCTTGGATGTCGTGCGTGACAATAATCTGAGTGAAGCGGCGCTCCCGCCAAAGCTGCAAGAGCAGCTCTTGGATGCGCTCGCGGGTGAACGCATCGAGCGCGGCGAGCGGCTCGTCCATCAATAAGACTTTGGGATGGACCGAGAGCGCGCGCGTGAGCGCGACGCGCTGGCGCTCCCCCCCAGAAAGCTGTACGGGATAGCGATCGTACAGCCCTTGAAGCCCCAAGTGATCTAATAACGGCTTGACTTGCAAGATCTGTTGGACGATCAGCTCATTGGCTTGGGCGATCTGGCGCGGCAGGGTGAAGAGATCGTAGGTCCAGCGTGCGAGAAGTCCGATTGTCAGTGGGACGAGCGGGATCAGCAATCCCCAGCGGCGCCACTCCCCCCACAGCAGCTCGTCCCAGGGCATCTCAGGGCGCAGTTCTAGGGCTTTCTGAAGCTCGCTCCCATAGAAGCCCAGATTAATCCCCCAGAGCGCCAGCGTGACGAGATAGACCGCCGCCGAGAAGGGTCTTTCCAAATAGAAGCGCTGCCCCGCAGCCCACAGCCCCGTCAGCAACAACCACAGATAGCCCACCCAGACGGATTTCTGGCGCTTGCGCAGCTCGGAAGCGATCTCTTCGGGGGGGGTATGGCTCTCCGGTGTCGTCGGTCTCCCGCCCAGCTCGAGCGCCAGACTGGCGTTCTTCCAGACGGTCTTCCACGGGAGCAACCCCAAATCTTGCAAGATGATCGCGACATCGCGGCGCGGCCCGGTGACAACTTCGCCGTCGAGCACGACGCGCCCGGCGCTGGGACGGGTCAGCCCGCAGATCATATAGAGCAAGCTGGTCTTGCCACATCCCGAAGGCCCTAATACAACGACGCTCTCCCCCGACGCGATCTCCAAATCAAGGCGCTCGATGACTGGAACGATCTGATCCCCGTCCCGATAGTCCAAGCGCAGGCCGTCGAGTCGAATCATGGCTGCCCTCTCCCCTTCTTAAACTGCAATCAGAGAGAGCTGAAGATCAAGACCCCAGATAGCGAAAATCTACAGAAGCTTCGAACGCGATGCGCTCCCGGATATAGCGCTTGGAGAGCGCCCATGTGACTTGGGCGTCGAACTCTTCTTTCTGCAACGCCCTGGGCACGGGGAAGTGGGGGATGCGCAGCTTCTCCTGCCAGCCCGCGGGGAACTGCAACTCTTGGCCTTTTAAATCTGGGAAGCAAATATCTACGGCAGCTTTGATCAGCGTCGAGATGATAAACTCGCGCGAGCTGCTGTTGAGCGCAGTGATAGATTCGCGCAGAGCTGTGAAGAATCTGGGCATCTGAGCGCCGCGCTCCTCTAAGACGGCCTTGCGAACGAGAATGACACTGGGAGGGGTGCGTACAGACTGATAGTCGGCGAGGGCGATCATGCCCATCTGGTTGGCCTCGGCGACGATCTCGGTGA
>JANWXV010000007.1:7569-12088 GCA_025057405.1 Candidatus Bipolaricaulota bacterium
CGTGGCATGGGGTTCGGGCAAGACCCCCACCGGAACCCCTGGAGAGCCAGCCCCCAAAAACTGCGCGATCTGCTGAATGCGATCGTAATCTTCGACGCCGTTATAGTAGCGATCGAGATCGCCCGCGCGCACGCCGCGAGCGAGCAATACCTGATCGGTCATGTACTCCATATCGGACGGTTGGATGAGCGTGATCTGGCGGCGGGGGCCGGCTCTGATGACGTCGTCGAGCGTCTTATAATTGCTGAATTTATGAGTTAAGAGCGCGACGGTGCGCACGATGGCGTTGTTGCTACGGGGGTTGGGGACTGGCTCGAAGAGCGTGCTGACGATCGCTGCCGGGACCCGTCGCCCCAAGAGCACCAACGCGCTGGTGAGGTCTATCGCCAGAGCGTCGAGCTGACCAGCGCTGAAGGCCGCGTTGCGTTCGAGCGTGTTGCCCCCACAGACGAGTTCGACGGGGAGGCCGTGTTTGGTGAAGAGATTGCGCTCCAGCGCGAACGCCAGCGTCACGACGTCTTGAGCGGGCATGAGGCTGAGCTTGAGGGGGCGCGTCGGAGTTGGTTGCCCCTGCGTTCTCCACGTTCCCAGCCAAGCGCTGCTCAATCCCAGTCCCGCGAGCTTGAGAAAGCCTCGACGATGGAGTCTTGCTGACAGAATACTAACCACCCCTTGTTGCGATTTAGCGCTATTATACTGAGTCGGTCGTGGGGCTTCATCTGAGGCTGGGGGGTGGGGCTTTTTTCTGATCTCATCAGCGTTTTTGCGCCAAGACGTTGCAGCGGGCGCTTGCACACGCTAAACTAAAGCTCGTGAGGCTCACGTTTCACGGCGCGGCCAAGACCGTCACCGGCTCTTGTGCGCTCTTACAGATCGGCAAGCTCCATCTCTTAATGGACTGTGGCCTCTATCAGGGAGCCGAAGAGAGCCGCAACAGATTGCCCTTTGGCTTCCCCCCGCGTCAGATTGATTATGTGCTCTTGACCCATGCCCATCTTGATCACTGCGGGCTGATTCCCCGTCTCGTCCGCGAAGGCTTCTCCGGAGAGATCCTCAGCACCGAGCCGACGCGCGACCTGACCCGCTTGCTCTTGCTCGACAGCGCCCAGCTCCAAGAAGAAGAATGTGAAGTCCTCAATCGTAAAGAACGCCGTCGCGAAGGAGCCGAGATCGTCAAGCCCCTTTACGACATCGAAGACGCGCTGGCAGCGATGGGGCACTTCGCCCAGCCCGTTGCTTATAACAAAGCGATTCAACTCGCTAAGGGCGTGACGGTCGAGTTCCGCGACGCCGGGCATATCTTAGGAGCGGCGTATTTGCAAATCCGAGTCACTGAAGGGCGTCAGAAGCCGAAGAGACTGCTCTTCTCTGGGGACATCGGCAACCGCGAGAAGCTGCTCATCCCCGATCCCAGCGAACCCAGCCCCGCTGATATGGTGATCTTAGAGAGCACCTACGGCGACCGGGAGCACCGCTCGATGCGCGACTCGATCAGCGAGCTCAAGCAAGCGATCGTGATGACCTTTGCGCGCGGCGGCAACGTCTTGTTGCCGAGCTTGGCGCTAGAGAGGACACAAGAGCTGCTCGCGGTGCTCTTTCAGCTCTATCGGCGTCATGAGCTGCCCCCGTGTCAGATCTTCTTAGACAGCCCGCTGGCGATCTCGGTGACGCGCACCTTCCGGCGTTATGGAGAGTACCTCAAGCCCGACGAAGCGCGTCATTTGCTTCATAGTCCTAATCCCTTTGATTTCCCGGCGTTGCGGTTTGTGCGTTCACCCGAACAGTCCCGGGCGATCAACGCGATTCAGAGTCACGCGATTATTATCGCGGGGAACGGCATGTGCAACGGCGGGCGCATCTTGCACCATCTGAAGCACCAACTCTGGCGACCGGAGTGCAGTGTGATCTTCACGGGCTTTCAGGCCGAGGGGACGCTGGGACGGCGCCTGATCGAGGGCGCGCGCACGGTGCGCATCTTCGGCGAAGAGATTGCTGTCCGGGCGCAGCTGTGGACGATCAACGGTTTTTCGGCTCATGCGGATCGCGCAGGGCTGCTGCGCTTTCTCAGCCACACGCAAAAGCCAAAAAAGATCTATCTGGTGCACGGGGAGATGCGCGCGTTGATGGGCTTACGCGCTGCTATAGCCGAAAAGCTCAAGCTGAACGCCGAGATCGCTGATTGGAAGCAGACGATAGAACTGTAGAAACTTTTTGAGCGCTTCTAAAGGGGATGGATGTGCAAAGAGCGACGGCTAGCATAGAGCTTGCGCAGCTTGCTGAGCGCGAGACTCTCTAACTGTCGCACGCGCTCGCGGCTGAGGTTGAGAATTCTCCCGATCTCGCTCAGCGTGCGCGGGTGACGATCTTCGATGCCGTAGCGCAAACTGAGAATGCGCCGCTCCCGCAAGGGCAGTTTGTCTAGGGCCCGTTTAAGGGTTTCATGCTCGCGCGCTCGGAGGGCTTCTTCTTCGGGCGAGGCGCGCTCGCAATGGATCTGATCCAGCGGCGTCTCGTCGCTCTCGTCGTCCGAGAGCCGATCCAAAGAGGGCGGCGCGGGGCGCCAGCGCAGCAGCCGCGTGACCGTCGCGCGCGACAGTCCCGTCTCTTCTGCGAGCAGAGCAGCGTTCGGCGAGGGTTCGTGATGTTGACGGTGCAGGTCTTCTAGGGCGTCAATCTTGTGGAGAGCCGCGAGCAGATAGTCAGGAACGGGCACGGGACGAACGTACTTGACCAAGGCGCGCAGAATCGCCTGCCGGATCCACCACGTGGCATAGGTACTGAACTTATACCCCAGGGCGGGATCGAATTTATTAACTGCAGTAATCAATCCGACGTTGCCCTCTTGGATGAGATCCATCAGAGGGACGCCCAGATGACGATAGCGTTGCGCGATGCTGATGACTAAGCGCAGATTCGCCGTGATCAGGCGCTCACGTGCGTCGGGATCGCCTCGGATGGCGCGACGGGCTACTCGTTGTTCTTCTTGAGGGCTTAACAAGGGGTAATGGTGAATATCATGCAGATAAGTTTCTAAGCCGTCTTCTCCCTGACGCCGTCTCTCGTGAGATGACCCCATCATAGAAGATCGCCACACCGATTCTAGCTTGAGCAGCCTGGCGAAGCACTGACGGAACGCAGAGAGAAAACTGATAATCGTCAGCGGGGGGACTTGATGATGGACATTGTGTGCGCGCTTCGGTAAAATATAAGCAGATGAGCCGGGGTACCGAAGCGGCCAAACGGGACGGACTGTAAATCCGTTGGCCTATGCGCCTACGGGGGTTCAAATCCCTCCCCCGGCACCATTTGCGTTGGACGTGATTTTTTTCTATAATAGCGTGTTTTTGGGAGTACCTCTCGCCGGATGCGCTTGGCCCGCGTAGCTCAGAGGTGGAGCGTTCCCTTGGTAAGGGAAAGGTCACCGGTTCGATTCCGGTCGCGGGCTCCACGGCAGAGTTTATCTTCGCGTTGGCATCTACAGAGGAGGAGTTATGGCAAAAGCCAAGTTCGAGCGGAAGAAACCGCACGTCAACATCGGCACGATCGGCCACATCGATCACGGCAAGACGACGCTGACCGCGGCGATCACGGAAGTTCTCGCGCTCAAGGGGCTTTCCAAGGCGCGCAGTTACGATGATGTCGCAAAAGCCAGCGCCAAGCAGGGCCGCCGCGACGAGACGAAGATTTTGACCATCGCTGTCTCGCACGTCGAATACGAGACCGAGAAGCGCCACTACGCGCACATTGACTGCCCCGGCCACGCCGACTACGTCAAGAACATGATCACCGGCGCGGCCCAGATGGACGGCGCGATCCTGGTGGTCGCGGCCACCGAAGGCCCCATGCCCCAGACGCGTGAGCACGTGCTGCTCGCCCGCCAGGTCAACGTCCCCTATATCGTCGTCTTCTTGAACAAAGTGGACGCTGTGGACGACCCTGAGCTGGTCGATTTGGTGGAGGTCGAGGTGCGCGATCTTCTCAGCAAGTATAAATTCCCCGGCGACAAGGTCCCGGTCATTCGGGGGTCGGCGCTGAAGGCTTATAAAAACCCCAATGATGCTGAGGCGACCAAGTGCATCTGGGAGCTGATGAAAGCATGCGATGAGTTCATCCCGGAGCCGATCCGCGATGTGGACAAGCCCTTCTTGATGCCCATTGAAGACGTCTTCTCGATCAAGGGGCGCGGCACGGTCGTCACGGGGCGCGTGGAGCGCGGGCGGATCGTCCCTGGGGACGAGGTCGAGATCGTCGGGTTGCGCCCGGAGTCGCGCAAGACCGTGGCCACCAGCTTGGAGATGTTCAACAAAGTCTTGGATGAGTCTCTCCCCGGCGATAACGTCGGTGTGCTCCTGCGCGGTATTGAAAAAGACGAAGTCGAGCGTGGGATGGTGTTGGCCAAGCCCGGCTCGATCACGCCGCATACGAAATTCGAAGCGGAAGTCTATGTGCTCAGCAAGGACGAAGGCGGACGCCATAGCCCGTTCTTCTCGGGCTATAAGCCGCAGTTCTACTTCCGCAC
>JANWXV010000080.1 GCA_025057405.1 Candidatus Bipolaricaulota bacterium
GTGATCAAGCCCGTCGCGCCTTCGGCCCCCAGCTCGACGCCCTCGTAGAGCTGCTGCGCGATGGACATCGTCTTCTTCGTAGAGAAGCCCAATTTCTTAGAGGCTTCTTGTTGCAGCGTGCTCGTTGTGAAGGGCAAGGGCGCGTGGCGGCGCTGCTCTTTCTCTTCGACGTTAAGCACCCTATACGCAGCGCCCTCTAGCTCTTTCAAAATCTGTTGGGCGTGCTCACTGTTGGAGATTTTGAGCTTCTCGTCGCGGTCGGTGCGCTTGTAGAGCTTGGCATCGAAGGGGCGCGATTCGCCTTGGGGCGTGAGCGTCGCGGTGATGGACCAATACTCTTCGGGGACGAAGTTTTGGATCTCACGCTCGCGCTCGCAGATGAGTCTGACAGCGACCGACTGCACGCGCCCAGCCGAGAGCCGGCTACGAATCTTTCTTGAAATTAATGGGCTGAGCATATACCCAACGATTCGGTCTAAGATACGCCGAGCTTGTTGGGCTTCCACGCGCTGCATGTCAATCTCACGGGGATGCTCCAGCGCGCGTCGCACGGCCTCTTTGGTGATCTCGTTGAACTCAATGCGTTGGATCTGTTTGAGCTTGAGCGCCTCTTTGACGTGCCACGCGATCGCTTCGCCTTCGCGGTCTGGATCGGTAGCGAGATAGATCTCTTTGGCTTTTTTCGTAGCCGTCTGAAGTCTTTTGAGGGCCTCTTTGCGCTCCGGCAACGGCTCGTACGTCGGCGTGAACCCCTCTTGGAGGTTGACGCCGAATCGGTGTTTGGGCAGGTCGCGCACGTGCCCCATCGTCGAGAGCACAGCAAATTCTCGGCCCAGATACTTCTCAATCGTCCGGGCCTTCGCCGGAGATTCGACGATCACAAGATTCTTTTCAGCCATAAAATTAAAATCATTCTAGGTGCTCAGCACTCCCTTGTCAAGCAAGTCGCTTGCGAGCGCCGGTTTTCGTCGTTAGAATAGCTTTTGTGGAACCGATGCGAGGCGTTCACGGCACAACGATTCTAGCGATCCGCTCTGCGGCCGAGCGCCGCACCGTCATCGCCTGCGACGGCCAAGCGACCCTTAACAATATCGTCATCAAGCACACGGCCAAAAAAGTGCGACGCATCTATAACGATCAAGTGCTGGTGGGGTTCGCCGGGGCAACGGCCGATGCGATCACGCTCTTTGAGCGCTTCGAGCGCAAGCTCCAAGAGTTCGGAGGGAATCTCAAGCGGGCGGCTGTTGAGCTGACCAAAGACTGGCGCACCGACCGCGTCTTGAGAAGACTCGAAGCGCTGATGGTCGTAGCGAACGCCGAAGCGCTGCTGCTCGTCACCGGCGCTGGGGACGTGATCGAGCCGGACGATGAGATGCTGGGGTTGGGATCGGGAGGCCCGTATGCGTTGGCTGCAGCGAAGGCCCTGCGCGAGAATACCCCACTGCCCATCCGGGAGATCGCGCGAAAATCCTTAGAGATCGCCGCGCGCTTGGACATCTATACGAATCAAAATATCTCTCTAGAAGAGCTGGAATGGTGAATCTATGTCCGAGATTATCGAACTGAAAGCGACGCCCGAGGAGCGCGAGCACGAGCGTCCGCTCTCGCCCAAGGAGATCGTCGCCGAGTTAGACAAATATATTGTTGGGCAGTACGAAGCTAAGAAAGCCGTCGCGATTGCGTTGCGCAACCGAGTTCGTCGAATGCGCGTCACCGATCCGATCCGTCGAGAGATTCTGCCCAAGAATATCTTGATGATCGGCCCAACGGGGGTGGGCAAGACCGAGATCGCTCGACGCTTGGCGCACTTAGTCAAAGCGCCCTTCTTGAAAGTCGAAGCGACCAAATATACCGAAGTCGGCTATGTGGGACGCGACGTAGATTCGATGATTCGGGACCTGGTCGAAGTGAGCGTCCACCTGGTGCGCCAAGAGGCGATTGAGAAAGTGCGACGCGAGGCCGAGCATCTGGTGGAGGAGCGCATCTTGGATGCGCTGGCCGGGGCAGCGCCGCCGACGGGGGCCGACCTAGAGCGTCAAGAGTCGTGGCAACGGACGCGCGAACGCTTGCGGGAGAAGCTGCGCGCCGGAGAGCTAGAAGATCGTTATATCGAACTTCGAGTCAAGCGCGAGTCGCCCTTCTCGCAAGTCAACGTCTTCTCGCTGGAGGGGACAGAGCAATTGGGGGTAGATTTGGGCGAGCTGTTTGAGAAGCTCAACCCGATGGGCTTTGGGTATGTGACCAAGCGCTTGGCGATCAAAGAGGCCCGTGATGTGCTCTTCAATCAAGAAGCCGATACGCTGATCAATCACGAAGAGATTCGCCGTCAGGGGTTGCGCAGAGCCGAAGAGTCAGGGATTATCTTTATTGACGAGATAGACAAGATCGCGGCGGGCGGGCGGGAGGAGCGCTTTGGGCCGGGGGTCTCGCGTCAGGGCGTGCAGCGCGATCTCTTGCCCATCCTAGAAGGCTCGACGGTGCGCACGCGCTACGGCAACGTCCGCACCGATAATATTCTCTTTATCGCCGCGGGCGCGTTCACGATGGCCAAACCGTCAGATCTGATCCCGGAGCTTCAGGGACGGCTGCCCATTCGCGTCGAGCTGCAGCCCTTGGGGAAAGCCGACTTTAAGAGAATTCTCACCGAACCCGAAGACGCGCTCACCAAGCAGTACCAAGCGCTGATGGCCGTCGAGGGCTTGCGCCTAGAGTTCTCCGAAGACGCATTAGAAGAGATCGCCGAGATCTCGCATCGTCTGAACGAGCGATTAGAAAATATCGGGGCGCGGCGCTTGCAGACGGTGATGGAAAAACTGATGGAAGAGATCGCGTTTGAGACGTGCGATCTGCCCGAACCCAAGAGCTTTGTAATGGATGCAGCTTATGTGCGCAAGAAGCTGCAGGGCATCGCTGAAGACTTGGATCTGAGTCGCTATATTCTGTGATGCTCTTGCAAACGGCTCAACTTCCCGATAGAATAAATTTGTCTAAGATGCTCTGATTGACGGACGGAGAAAGAAAAGACAGACAGCATGGGTGACTTATGAATAAATACGCCGTGATTGAGACGGGCAGCAAGCAGTATCGTGTGAGCGAAGGGGACAGCATCGTCATCGAGAAGCTGAAGGGCGCTCATGTAGGGGAGCGCGTGGAGTTCGATCAAGTGCTGCTGGTTGGCGGTGAGAAGCTCCAAGTAGGAGCGCCCCATCTGAAGGGCGCTAAAGTCATCGGTGAGATCACCCGAGAGCTGCGCGGGCCGAAGCTCGACGTCTTCAAATACAAGCGCAAGACGCGTCGACGCCGCAAGATCGGGCACCGTCAGCACTATTTAGAAGCGACCATCAAGGAGATCCGCGCATGACCTCCGTGGAGATCTTGCGCGACAGCGACCGAAAGATCTTTGCCTTCCGCAGTCGGGGGCACACGGGATACGCCGAAGAGGGCAAAGACATCGTCTGTGCAGGGGTCTCGACGCTCTTGCAGACGGCCGTGCTGGGCTTGGAAGAGTATCTCAAGCTCGACCCCAAAGTCGAGCAAGAGAAGGGGTTTTTGCAGTGTCATCTCGAGCGAGATATTTTCTTAAATCGTGAGATTGACGCTGTACTAGAGACGATGGTTCTGGGGCTGAAAGCGCTAGAGCGCGAATACCCGGAGCATTTAAGAGTCACGGAGGAGGTCGTCAACAATGTCCAAGTTTAGATTCGATCTGCAGTTGTTCGCGCACAAGACGAGCAGCGGCAGCTCGCGCAACGGGCGCGACTCCAACGCCAAGCGTTTGGGCGTGAAGGCCTTTGGCGGGCAGTTTGTGCGGACGGGCAGCGTGATCATTCGTCAGCGCGGCACGCGCTTCCGCCCCGGCGACGGCGTCGGCTTGGGGCGCGATCACACGCTCTTTGCCCTGCGCGATGGCCACGTGGTCTTCCAAGGGCATCTCGTCCACGTCCGCGCCGAGTAGCTTCTCCACCACAGAGATTTTTCTGGGTGCTCCGTGATCTCTGTGGTTTTTATGTTTATTGACGAGGCGAAGATCTGCGTGGTCGGGGGCCGAGGGGGGGACGGGATTATTGGCTTTCTGCGGGAGAAGTATCGTCCCAAGGGCGGCCCCGACGGCGGCGACGGCGGTCAGGGCGGTTCCGTGATTTTAAGAGCCGATCCCCATCTCAATACGCTGTTAAAATTCAAGC
>JANWXV010000081.1 GCA_025057405.1 Candidatus Bipolaricaulota bacterium
AGAGAGTTCGGGCAGATGGGTCATGCGCCAACTGATAGATTCGCCCTACAGCATCAGCTCATTTGGCGAAGACGAGCAGGGCGAACTCTACGTCGTGCATCACGGCGGCGCGCTCTATCGCGTCACGGTGAGGTGAGAGCTATGTTGAGATGGAGCGTTGTTGCAATAGCGTTGCTTATAGCCCTCACTACACAACCTCCCGTTCCCCCCGAATACGCCGATCTCTACGCACTCTTGGAAAGCAAGCTCAAAACTGCTGAGAGCTATCTCACAGCTCGTTGGGAGGGCACAAAGCACCCCGTCGTCTTCAGCACCGAGCTGTTGGCTGCGAACTCTAATCAGGGCGAGCGCGTGCTCACCGAGCGGGCTTGGGAGAGCATTCTCTTTAATCTCAATCGCATTCAGCTCTTGGGCGTGCGCGCCGTCAAAGTCGCTGTCAAGTACCCTATCTTGATGCCCCAATTCCCGCGCTCGGCAGAATATCTCGCGCTGTACAAAAAATTGGGCGACGAGCTGCGCCGCAGAAACCTAAAATTCTTAGTGCAGATGACGCCGGGTTTTAAGCCCTCAGCGCTCAGCGCCCTGCCCGTCGAGCCGTATTATGCGAATCTCACGCTCGAACGCTACAAGCGCGAGAAGCGCCAGATGGCCGAGATCATCATCAGAGAGATTCGACCCGACTATCTCACGATCGAGAACGAGCCGAAGACCGCCCAAGAGAACACAGGCTTACCCTTCACCGTGCAGAATTTCACCGAGATCGTGCAGTATATTCTTAACGGTTTAGAGCGTGCGGGTGTCTTGATCGGCGCGGGGGCCGGGACGTGGGACAATTTAGCGTACCCCGAGAGCCTCGCGCGCAGCACTTCTGTTGACTATATTGATATACACATCTATCCCATCAATTTTGATTTTCTCATAGATCGTGCACTCCAGATCGCTGAGATCGCCCGACGATACAATAAAAAGCTCTTTCTTGGGGAAGCGTGGCTCTATAAAACCCGCGACGCGGAGCTGTTTGGCCCGCCGGTCGCTGCTGCACCAGGGCTGTACGCGCGTGACGTCTTCAGCTTTTGGGAACCCCTTGATGTGAAATTCGTCGAGACGGTCTGGAAGCTCGTACACTATCTGAAGATAGACTTCGCGTCGCTCTTCTGGATGCGATATTTCTTCGGGTATGTTGAGCACACCGAACGCACGAAGACTCTCTCCCCAGCGGAGCTGTTTCAGCTCGCCAACCTAGAAGCCGCAAAAAATATGCTGCAGGACCCGCCCAAGCTCACCCAGACGGGGCTGACGTTTCAAAGATTGATCGCTAAGCCCTAAATACTAGCTCGGATCGCTTTCGCAGGTGCCATGCCACGTGCAGGCCCTTGAGCGTCAGATAGGGATCGTAATGAGAGATCTCTTTGAGATGCTTGGCGAAGAACTCTCCGCGTCCGCCGGTCGCCACCACGGTGAGAGGGGTTCGGGACTCGCGACGGAATCGCTGAATGAGGCCGCGTACCAAATAGAGAAAGCCCAGCACAAACCCGGCTCGAATGTTGTCGTCGGTGGTCTTGCCAATCACGCTGTCGGGGAGCTGCAGCTCGACTTCGTAAAGCTGCGCTGCTCGCTGGGTCAAAGCTGCTGCGGCCATCTCCATCTGGGGAGCAATCGCCCCTCCCAAGAAGCTGCCCTCTTTGGAGATGAGATTGAAGACCGTCGCGGTGCCGAAATTGATCGTCAGCAGCGGCCCGCCATACAGATAAAACCCCCCAATCGAATCGGCAATGCGATCCGCCCCGACTTTGGATGGCTCCTCTACGTCGAGTTTGAGGAGATCCCAACGATGGCTCAAGAACTGAGGCTCTAAGCGAAAATGGCGCTCGAAGGCCCGCGCCAACGCCGCGTTGAGATGGGGCACGACCGAACTGATGATCACGTCTTCGGGGGGAGCCAGATCGTTCAGCAGCGCCTTGATCTGCAAGCCCAGCTCATCGGCGGTGCGCTCGCGATTGGAAGCGAGCTGAAAATCCGCAAGCAGCTTTTCGCCCCGGAACAGCCCCAGCTTGGTCATCGTGTTGCCAACGTCGAGCGCCAGCAACGTCTGCGCGCGCTCTCGCTTGATGCGCTTCATATTATCTTTGTGTATTCTACCCGAAGGGCTTGCTCTTTTCGAATGAGAATGCTATGATGCTGATGACCCTATGGCCAAGCCCAGACTGACGCCGATGATGCAGCAGTACCTGCGCATCAAAGCCCAACACCAAGATATGATTCTCTTTTTTCAGTTGGGCGACTTCTACGAGACGTTCTTGGAAGACGCCGAACTGACCGCGAGAGAGCTAGAGATTGCGCTGACCAAGCGCGAAGACACCCCGATGGCCGGGGTGCCTATCAAGCGCGCGACGTTTTATATCAACCAGCTCTTGAAGAAGGGCTATAAAGTCGCGATCTGCGAGCAGCTCCAAGAGGCCGACGAGGCCAAGGGCTTGGTCGAGCGCGGCGTCGTGCGCATTATCACGCCGGGGACGATCCTAGAAGAAGAGCTGCTAGAGCGCGGGCAGAACAATTATATCGCGGCTCTCTATAGCGAAGACGAGCGCGTCGGCTTGGCCTATGCCGACGTCTCTACCGGCGATTTTCGCGCGACGGAACTCGCTTTTTCTGATCTGCACAACGAGCTGTTGCGCGTCAAACCAACAGAACTAGTGCTCCCCAAGGGCTTTTTGCAGCGCTGGCCCCTCGAAGAGCACACGCTCCCCACCGCCCGCAGCGAACGCGACCCCTTCAGCTTTCAAGTAAAAACAATACTTCAGCGCTTCGGGCTAATCTCACTGGACGGCTTGGGCTTGACCGAACTTGCGGCGCGCAGCGCCGCCGGATTGCTCTCGTATCTTCAAGAGACCCAAAAAGACGCACTGCATCACTTGAGTCCCCCAAAGTTTTACGCGCTCTCCCAGCAGATGACCCTGGACGCGTTCACGCAACGCAACTTAGAGATCTTCGAGGAGCTGCGCGCCAGCAGCTCCCAAGCGACGCTCTTCGCCGTGCTCAATCAGACCCTCACGAGCATGGGGGAGCGGCTCTTGCGCCAATCGCTCTCGGCTCCTCTCTTGGACCGCACCGAGATCGAGCGCCGGCTGGATGCCGTAGAATTCTTTTATGAGCGTGGACTGGAGCGCGGCGAGCTGCGCCAACTCCTGAAGCGTCTTTGTGATCTAGAGAGATTAGCGGGGCGCTTGGGCGCGGGGCGCTCGAACCCCAGAGACCTGCTGGCGTTGCGACAGTCTCTAGAGCATCTGCCAGAGCTTCAGAGAAAGCTTGGCGAATGGACGGAGCAAGAAGCGCCCGTGCTGCTACGGCAAGCCGCGCAGACGCTTGCTTCTTTCGCGTTAGAAGAACTGAATCAGCTTCTCAGCCGCGCCATCCGTGACGACGCCCCCCTCGAACTCAAAGAGGGCAATATCATCAGAGAAGGCTTCTCGACAGAACTCGACGAACTTCACGCCCAACAGAGACTCTATAAACACAAGATTTTAGAACTCGAAGCCCGCGAGCGCGAGCGCACTCAGCTTCAGACGCTCAAAGTTGGCTTCAATACGGTCTTTGGGTATTATCTCGAAGTGAGCAAGGCCGCGGCCAAGCGCGTGCCTTCGGATTATCACAGAAAGCAGACGCTGGCCAACGCCGAACGCTTCATCACGCCCGAACTCAAAGAGTACGAAGAAAAGATTCTCTCGGCCGAAGAGCGCGCCAAGCGCTTAGAGTACGAACTCTTCTGCCAGGTGCGCGATGAGGCCGCGCAAAAGATTCGCGAGATTCAGCGCTTCGCCCAGATCGTAGCGCAGCTCGATCTGTGGAGCAGCTTAGCCGAAGTGGCGCAGCTCCATCGCTACACGCGCCCGCGCTTCACAGAGACAAGAGCGATTCGCATTCGCGAGGGACGCCACCCCATCGTCGAGCGTCTGCTCGTCGGGGG
The DNA here is from genome assembly GCA_025057405.1 of Candidatus Bipolaricaulota bacterium. Classification (GTDB taxonomy): domain Bacteria; phylum Bipolaricaulota; class Bipolaricaulia; order RBG-16-55-9; family DRXL01; genus SKYB132. Next base: position 3,965 of record JANWXV010000081.1, read on the forward strand.
GCAGTTCGTCCCCAACGATCTCCATTTAACAGAAGACGAATATTTAGTAATCTTGACCGGCCCCAACATGAGCGGCAAGAGCGTCTATTTGAGACAGATCGCGCTGATCGCTCTGATGGCGCAGATCGGCTCGTTCGTGCCGGCGACAAGAGCAGAACTGCCGATCGTAGATAAGATCTTCGCGCGCGTTGGT
>JANWXV010000082.1 GCA_025057405.1 Candidatus Bipolaricaulota bacterium
TGAATCGGGAGCTCAGGGTCGAAGCTTCATAGGGTTTTCAGTAGAGGTGCCCGAAACACTGTTCTAGTTAAGGTGGCTTCACTAAGACCACAGCGCAGCAGATCAAGGAGGTTACTATGACCCGGCAGAGAAGCGCAGCAATTACTGCTTCAGCTTTGTTAGTTTTCGTCATTCTTTGGTTGGCAACTCTAACGGCCTTCAGTCAGCCCAAAGTCATAAGCGAGCCGGTGCTCAAGGAGAGCGGCAAGCGCGGCGGCAAAGTTGATCGTGGAGGAGCTGAAGAAGCTGGGCGTGAAGGTGAATTTCAAAGCTATCCCCTTTGCGGAGTTTAGCGCCAAGCTGACGAGTGGGCAATTTGTGACAGCTCTCGCGGGCATAACACATTTGAGTGATCCGTTCCTGAATGATTCCTTCTATCGGTCGAGCAGCCCTGGGCACTGGTGGCATCTTTCTGGGGCGAAGGAGCCCTTCGAGTACGAGAAGAAGATCGACGAACTGCTGGACAAGGCGGCGTTTGAGTTCGACTTTGCCAAGCGCAAGGCTTTGGCGTCGGAGCTGCAGAAGCTCATGAGCGAAGAGCTGCCTATAATTCCCTTGTGGAGCCGTAAGGCGATCGTAGCAACCTCAGAAGCTTTAGGGAACGTCGAGGCGTTCATGACTAATGCCTTTGAGATGTAAAAGAAGCGGGGCTAGCCTCATCGCAACTTACTCAGTTCGTTCCGATCCCATGAACTGTTGGGGTAGATCGCCAACGCTCTCTCGAACGCTTCTCTCGCTTCGGCGATCTTCCCCAATTTCGCATACGCCACCCCGCGCCAGCGATGGGAGAGAAAGCGTACTGTCTCGTTCGATGTTAACGCTTCGCTTTGCGCGAACTCGCTCAACGCTCTGGGGAGATCTCCCCCAAAGAGCGCCGGCGCGTAGAGATAATAGACCCCCAACGCAAGATGCGCTTCAGCGTTCTGAGGGTCGAGCACCAACGCGCGCTCCAGTGCTTCTTTGGCCGTTCTAGCGTGAACGAGCGCGTGAAACCAACCCTTCAGGCTGATCACCCGCATCAGCGACTCCCCCAGAAGCCGATGCCCTTCAGAAAACTCTGGAGCACGCTGCACCAGCTCTTGAGCGAGCTGATAAGCCCTCTCATAGTGGGGCAACGCCCGCTGCGCCTCTGGGCCTTCTCCGTAAACGGCCCCCTGGTACCAACTGCCCAGATCGAATTCGATCCGACCGAGCCAATAGAGCCGCTCGACCTCAGAAAGCTCTATCTGGGCTAACAGATCATAGGCCTGCCAGAGAAGCTCAAGGGCTTGATGGTACTCGCTGCCCCACTGCGAATTATAAAGCTGCGCTTGAGCTTGAGCGTAGAGCACACGAAGCTGCTCGACGGTAGCGACGGTGGGCATTAAGGGCAAGCTCGTCTCGCTTCTAGGGGCTGCTTGGGGCTTCGGAGGGAGCTGCAAAACGACAGATTCGTTGAGTTTTTCTTTATCAGCAGCGTTGCGATGAATCGCCCAAAGACTGCCGCTGGTCAACAGCACCAGGAGCGCAAGCGCCATCGGCCCATAGAACTTTTTGATGTTGGTCACAGCCTCTCATAGATACCCAATGGAGAACGATCTTGCAAGTTCTCTGCTCTTATGGTCTCCCCAACTTCCGGGGGTCGAAGAGATCGTCGGGCAAGTCTTGTATCTTGACCTCTGGAGTTTGCATCGCCGTCTTAAAATTCTTGAACAGAAGATCCTCAACGGTGATCTCTTCGGCGTACTCGTCGTCTTTGAGCTTGGCGTATTTCGTATAGAGAGTCTTTTTGAGCGGCTCGCCACTGACCGCGTGCAAGATCGCTTGAATGGGTTTGAGTTCTCTCTTGTCGAGCCAGAGAGTTACTTTAGCAAACGCAACTCTTTCGCTGGTCGCTTCGAGGGAGAGCCTGAGCGCGTCGCGTCCGTCGAGTTTCTCGTCTTGTTTGGCTTTCACTGTGTATTTCCCGGAGAACTGAATCCCCGCAGCTTCGGCAATCGAAGCGTCGCCGAAAATCTTCTGCTGACCCGAGATTTTAAGGGGTTGCAACAGCCCCGGCTGCCAGAAGTAAATATCGTCTCCAACGACGAGATAGACCGTGCCCTTCATACTTTCGGGGGCCAAGAACTCGACGCGGGTGCGCACGCCCTCGGCAAAGCGCTTATTATAGATCATCAGAAGCGCCTCGCCCTTGCCGTCGGGACGTTCAGCGATGACCCTGCTCGACATCACATACGAGTTTGCTTCGATGAAGCGCGCTTGGTCAGCTCTCTGAAGAAACTGCTCGTCGGTCTGGGCAACGAGCACAATAGATAGAGCGATGAACAGCAGACTAGCTAGCTTTGGAACTCGCATGTTCACTTCCCCCTTTAGGAAGATTTGAATCACGGAAATTAGACATATCTCAACGCCTCGACCACCTGCACGCGCGCCGCCCGCAGCGCTGGATAGACCGTCGAGACGAGCGTCGAGAGCGCTGCGATCAGAAACGGCCCAAGCGCGTTCTCCCACACCAGTCGAATCTGCAACGGCACTGCCAGTGCATATCCCGGCGGCTCGTAGCGCATGTCGGCCTCATCGACGAGCCACCCCACACTCCAGCCCAGCGCGATCCCCAGCAGCCCACCGAGCAAGCCAATGAACAGCCCTTCGCTTAAGAAAAGCCCAAACACTTGCGCTCGTCTCGTCCCGATGGCCCGAATCGTCCCGATCTCGCGCATTCGCTCAAAGAACGACATCGTCATCACTTCCAAGATACTGAAGAAGACCAGCACGAAGATCGCCGCGCCAATAAAATGATAGATCGCGTCAAACCATGCCATCACTTGCTTGCGAAAGACCGCGAGATCATCCCACGTCTTGATCGTGAGATTCAGTCCGGCTTGGGCGAGGCTCTGCTCCAGACGTCTCTTCGCTGGCTCGGTCGCTTCGATGCTCTTCAGTTTTACGATCACCCTCTCGACGCTCTGGGTGTTCAAAATGTTCTGAGCGAACGCCAAAGGGACAACAGCCAAGCGCACATCTACTTCTGGCTGCCCCGTCTCTAAAAGCCCCGTGACGAAGAGATTCCGCGCGTTGTACTGCCCTGTGACGGTCGCCGCCATGACGACGACCGGCGGGCCGGGGAACCCGTCGCGTGGCCCAAGGTCTTCCTTGCGGATGCCAAGCTGCTTCGCCAAGCCGACGCCGAGCACAACTGTATTTTGCTCGCCCGGCTGTAAATAGTCCCCACCCCCGTCCATCAAGAGATATTTGAAGCTGGCGATCTCGCTCTCTGGCTCGACGCCGCTGGCCATAAAGACCGAACTCTTCTTTTCTGTGCCGATCATGCCGGTCATCGTCAATTGGACCGTGTACGCTTGAAAGTCTGGGTCTTCGTTGAGCAAAGCGATGATTTTATCTAACTTTTCTTTGTCTAGGAGATACTCATAGCCCTCGGCGCTCTTATCCCAGAAGGTCGGATCGGCGATCTGCAAGTGCCCGTATTGGGCCACAGCCTCCAGCCCCATCCCCCAGTGAATGAAGTCAAAATACCCTTTGAAGACGAACAAGCTCGCCGTACCCAGGGCGATCAAGACCACGCTCAAGAGCGTGCGGCGACGGTTGCGAAAGACGTTGCGCAGCGCGATCTTCAACATGGGCGCTCATTTTGCATCAAGCTTTTGATAAGTTTATACTATTTTTGAAGCCTCTGCAGCTTATAGCCACGGTAGCCCGCCCTTGACAGTCTAAGAATATCTGACATATAATCACCCTGTAACTCTCACAAGGAGGAGATCGCCCATGCGTATAGCAATTATCGGTCTCTTGGCTGCGGGTTTATTGATGCTGTGGACGAGCGGGAGCTGGGGCCAAGCCGAGCGCGGGCCGGACTTGGTCGTGCAAGAGATCGCGATCTCGCCGAACAACCCTAAACCCGGGGATTCGGTCACCGTGACCGTCACGGTGGCCAACGTCGGCAACGAAGATGCTGGGAATTTCTTTGTCTGCGTCAGCATCAGCTTGATGTCCGATGCCGTAGCTAGCGTCTTGGAGTTGCCCCTGAACGAGTTGGTCTTGGCCCGCGAGACC
>JANWXV010000083.1 GCA_025057405.1 Candidatus Bipolaricaulota bacterium
TTGGACGATCACGTCTAAGGCCGTCGTCGGTTCATCGGCGATGATCAGCTCGGGATCGCACGCCAGCGCCATGGCGATGATCGCGCGTTGCTTCATGCCTCCCGAATACTCATGGGGATAGCGATCTATCATCGTAGGGTCAATCCCCACCACCTGAAAAAGCTGGGCGATCTTGTCACGGATCTCGTCGGGGGAGAGTCCCGGCATGTGGGTGTTCATAGCTTCAGCGATCTGATCCCCGACTTTATAGACAGGGTTGAGGGCGTTCATCGCGGCTTGGAAGATCATCGAGATCCCCTTCCAGCGGATCTCTTGCAAGCGCGGCTCATCCAGCGCGACCAAGTCCACCCCCAGAAGGGCCTTGGGGTCAACTTGCACAGGCATCTCTTTGAGCTGCCCGTTGCTGCGGACTTGCAACAGAAGATGCGCATCGCTGCGCACCTCGCGCAGCCGGCCATTATAGACTTCGTTGCCGTTCTGCACGATCTTCACCGGAAAGCCGAGATAACGCTGCACTCTTTGGGGGTCATAGGGACGATAGAAGAAGACGTGGCCCTTCTTAAAGATCGCGTTCTCCGGCAAGAGGCGCAGGAGCGTGATCGCAATGGACGTCTTGCCGCAGCCGGACTCCCCTACCAATCCCAGAGCTTCGCCTTTATAGAGCGTGAACGTGACGTCGTCCACGGCCTTGACCTCGCCCTTGCGGGTCAGATAGTGCATCGTGAGGTCTTGGACTTCCAAAACGGGTAACTTAAGAGCACTCATAAGTTCCCCTTATCACCGAGCACGCAGGCGGGGGTTGACGATCTCGTCCAAGCCACGCCCCACCAGATAGAACGCGGCGCAGAGCAGCGTGATGCACGACCCTGCGGGCAACCAGAGCCACCAGTACTCCATCATATTGGTGGCCCCCAGATAACCGGCATCGCGCGTGATATTGATCATCAGGCCCCAGCTCATCTTAATATCTACGAGGCCAAAGAAGCTGAGCACAGCCTCGGAGAAGATCGCGCTGGTCACGGTGAACATCATATACAGAAACGAGAGGGGGAGAATATTGGGGATGATATGCCGAAAGATAATATGCCCATGACTACCCCCGGCCACCAGCGCTGCTTCGATATACGGCTTGACTTTGATCGCCAGCGCTTGCGATTTCAAGACGATCGTGATCGAGCCGAAGCCCCCGTAAATCCCCAGAATGACCGCGAGGCTCCAAAAGTCCATCTGCATCAGCCCACTCAAGACGATTAAGAAAGCAATCAACGGGAAGAGCAGAATAATATCCGCAAAACGCATGAAGAACGTATCTATAAAGCCCCCATAATACGCCGAGATCGCACCTACGGCCGTGCCGATGAAGACCGTGATCAGCGCGGCGAAGATCCCCAAGACGAACGCCGCTTGGATGCCGTGCAGAATTTGACTGAGGATGTCGCGCCCATAGGGATCGGTGCCCAGCCAATGGCGGGCCGAGGGCGGAGCCGGGAAGTTCTCGGCGACGTAGGTCTGTAGTTTTTCGTCCCAGATGAAGGGCCGGCCGAGGATCGGGTCATAGATGCGCTCGTCCCAGAGCGGTTGCCAGAGCTTTTGGTTGGGGGCTATGGGAGACCAAGCCGGCATGGTAGGCCCGCCCCACAAGATGGGATAGACGATAAACCCGGCGATGAAGAAGACTACAATGACCGCGAGACCGGTCAGGCCGATCTTGCTCTCGCGGAACATCGCCCAGCTCTCGCGGGCCCCGCGCCACAGCAAGCGCGCGCGCACGCGCCACATCGGCTCAAATTTTCTGGATGGGGCTATAGCTGCAGTAGCCAAGGCTCCTTCCTCTCTGCTGCTCTGCTGCTTTGGTGATCTCAGGGCAGCTTCCCCTACTCATAGCGAATACGGGGATCCAGATAGGCATAGAGAATATCAGCAATCAAATGGGCAACCAGGGCGAAGACGCCGGTGAAGACCAGCGCCGCAATCGCCAGCGGGAAATCTTGATCTTGCACCGATCCCAGCAGCGTTAAGCCCATCCCCGGCCAGGAGAAGAGCGTCTCGGTGATGATCCCGCCGTCAATCGCCAGGGCCAAGCTGAGCACGAAGCTGGTCACCACGGGCAGCAGCGCATTGCGTGCGGCGTGGTCATCGCGCACGGTCTTCTCTGGCAAACCCTTCGCTTTGGCCGCCATAATATAATCTTCACGAATCGTCTCCAGCATCGAGTTGCGCATTAAGAGCATCGTCCCCCCAAACGAGATCAGCGTCACGACGGTCACGGGGAGGATCATATGATGGAGAATATCCACAGCGAGCTGCCAGTTGCAGACCCGGCCGCCATATTCCCGAAAGGCCGGCCAGCACTGGGCCAACGGCTCTACAGCTACCCAGATGTACCCCGCCAAGAGAAACGCTGCCGTGTAGCCGCCTAACAGCACCCAGAAGCGCACTCCCGGCCGATGAATAAACCGATGACAGAACCACCAATACGCAAAGATAAATACAGCCAATACCCCCAACGTGGCCAGCATATACCCAAAGATCACGTTCGAGCCGTAGGGGCCGAGATTGACAAGCTGCCACTTGTTCATGTCGAGAAAGTTCGCGATGGGAAGCATCTTAACGCCCGTCCAATCGGTCAACTTGATGGCAAAGATCCAGACGAGTAAGAGAGCCAGCATGGGGGTGAAAGCCGTGTAGAACGTAATCCCGACGACGGTGCTGGTGTACTCGATCATCCGCCCGCGCCGCCACGCGATCAGCTTGCCCAGCACAAAGCCCAGATAGAACGCGATCAGCGTCGCGGTGACGAAGAGCAGGGCCGTGCGCGGAAAGCGCTCGACGATAATATCCCACACCGGACGGCTGTTGGCAAACGACATCCCCCACTGGCCGATCACGAAATTTCTCAGATAGGTCAAATACTGCTCGTGCAGGGGTTTATCGAGTCCCAAGTCTTTGATAAGCTGCTCGCGCGCGGCTTTATCTAACTGCGGGTTGTCAATATAAATCTGACTGTAATCCCCCGGCATCGCTTGCAAGATAAAAAATACCAACGTCAGATAGAGATAGAGCGTCACGACAATCTGGACGAGTCTTCTTAAGAGATAGCGTCGCATAGCTCAAGATCCTTTCATCTCATTCATCTCATCATCATGTTTATTGTAGCGTCATCAGCAGTCCGGCGCAAGTGAGAGTGTAAAAGTAGGGGCGAAGCGTGGCTTCGCCCCTACTCTCTTGAACAGCTGACAGTACGGTTTAGCGCAACCGCACCAGCGACGGCATACCGGCCATGCCGACGATACCGTTGGTGCGCTCGGTGAACGGGAAGACGACCTTGTCGTCTCTCCAAGCGTCTACGATGACCGTGTCAAACCACGGGAGATAGGGCGCGTCTACCGCCAAGATCTCCTGGATTTGGAGCACGAGGTCGCGCGCTTTGTTCAGGTCGCGCTCAGCCAAGAAGGCATCGAGCAGCTTGTCCACCTCGGGGTTGGAGTACCCTTGGGCGTTGTCGTCACCCACGTCGGTGTGCTCGGTGTGATAGAAGTCCTTCAGATACGTCGGAGCACCCAGCGCCGCCGTGCCCAGCGACCACCCCAAGGACCACCAGTCGAAGTCCTGCTCGTCGAAGATCTTGGTGACGATCACGTTGAAGCCCGTGGGCACGCCGCGCACGGGGATCCCCACTTGGTTGGCCCACTTCTCCACCTGCACGCCGAAGAGCGCGCGGCGCGGATCGTAGGCCGAGTTGGGATAGATGAAGTTGAACGTCGGCACTTTATCAGCGGCCGCCCCAGCGCCGTAGAAATAGACTTTACCAGCGGCGCTCAGCGTGACCGAAGTGACACCCGCAGGCAACGCTAAGCTGATCTTGCCGGCGCCGTCGCTCTCGGCTCTGGCGGTGCCCGCGGTCAGCGTAGCTTTCGTGCCCAACGGCACCTTCGCGCCTACGGCGATCGTGCCCGCCGGGACGGGCACCGCAGCACCAGCAGCGGCATCCGTTCCTCCTCGGTTGAGGATGCGCGGGCTGATAATACCCTCACCCGCGGTGACCGCACCCGTGGACGTGTCG
>JANWXV010000084.1 GCA_025057405.1 Candidatus Bipolaricaulota bacterium
AAGCTCGTCAAGTATCGTCGTGAGGGGCGCATGGCGTACTACTCGCTCGACGACGAACACATCGAGAGGCTCTTTCGCCAAGGGTTGGAGCACGTCCAGGAGAGCTATGGATGAGCAGACTGAAGACCTCCAGATCGAGGGAATGCATTGCGCCGGGTGCGCCGATGAGCTAGAACAAGCCGTCTCGCGCTTGCACGGCGTCACGGAAGCGAAAGCCAATTTTTCTGCGAGCACCCTGCGCGTGCGCTATCGTGCGAGCACCATAGATCGCGCGAAGCTTATCGAGCACGTCGAGCGCCTCGGCTACACGACGCGCCGCGCCCACGAAGAAACCAGCACACCTCAGTCACTGTGGAAGCGCCGCGATGCCCTCTTCACCGGAATCTCGGGACTGCTGCTCGCTCTCGGATTGGCGCTCTCGACCTTAGGGGCAAACCCAACGCTTGGAGTCTTTTGGGGGCGCACCCTGACGCTCGCTACGCTCCTTTATCTTGGCTCGGTCTTCTTTGGAGCGTATCACTTCGCGCGTCGTGGCTGGCAAGCTCTCAAGACGTTCTCATTCGGGATCAGCGCGCTGATGACGCTGGCGATCATCGGGGCGATTATTCTCGGAGAATACATCGAAGCTGCGAGCTTGGCGTTTCTCTTCGCGCTCGCTGAGCTGCTCGAAGAATTTTCCGTCGAGCGCGCCCGACGCTCGCTGCGCGCCCTGATGAAGCTCGCCCCCAGCGAAGCCCGCGTGCGCCGCCACGGCCAAGAACTTTGGCTCTCTATAGATCAGATCGAGATCGGCGAGACGCTTATCGTCAAGCCGGGCGAGCGCATCGCCCTGGACGGTATTGTGTTATCGGGAAGTTCGTCGGTCAACCAAGCGCCGATCACTGGAGAGTCGCTTCCCGTCGAGAAACGCTCAAGAGATGCAGTCTTCGCGGGCACGATCAATCACGAGGGCTATTTGGAGATCCAAGTCACCAAGCGCGCTCCAGATACGACGCTCGCTAAGATCATTCACTTGGTCGAAGAGGCCGAAGCGCAGCGAGCGCCCGTAGAGAAATTCGTAGATCGTTTTGCGAAATACTATACTCCTAGTGTGGTTGCCGTTGCTGCAGGCGTGGCGATTCTCCCTCCGCTCCTCTGGGGTGCCCCATTTTCTGAGTGGTTCTCGCGCGCGCTCGCTCTGCTCGTGATTGCGTGCCCGTGCGCGCTGCTCATCTCGACGCCCGTCTCGATCATCTCGGCGATCACCAGTGCTGCCAGAAACGGCGTGCTCATCAAGGGCGGTGTTTACTTGGAAGAACTCGGTCAAGTCAAAGCAATCGTCTTGGACAAGACGGGAACGCTCACGACGGGAGAACTCACGGTCACCGACGTAATCGCGTTCGACGGCTCTTCCCCAGCAGAAGTGCTGCGCATTGCAGCAACATTGGAGAGCAAGAGCCAGCACCCCATCGCGCAAGCGATCGTGAGACATTACGAGCAAAGTACATCTGAGCAAGCGCTCGCTGAAGTTCAAGACTTTCTCTCGCTGACGGGCCAGGGCGTGCAAGCTCGAGTCAACGGGCAGCTCTATCGCGTGGGCAAGCTGCAGCTATTTGCTGGACCTAACCCTCACCCCATCCCTCTCCCTTCCAGGGAGAGGGTGCAGGGTGAGGGTCAAGAAGGGATCGGGGAAGAGGTCTTCCACACCAAGACCGTCATCGGCGTGGGGACGCCAGAGCGCCTGCTGGGGCTGATCGCCGTAGCTGACAGAATTCGCCCAGAAGCTCAAGAGACCGTCAACGCGCTGAAGCGCCTCGGCTTGGACGTCATCATGATCACGGGGGACAACGAAGAGACAGCGCAAGCTGTCGCGCAGCAGCTCGGCATTGCGCGCTATCGTGCGGGGGTGCTGCCCGACGAAAAAGTCTCGGAGATCCGCAAGCTCTTGCAGCGCTACGGCAAAGTCGCGATGGTCGGCGACGGGGTGAACGACGCTCCAGCGTTAGCAACAGCTACGGTTGGGATCGCAATGGGAGTCATGGGCACCGACGCGGCTTTGGAGACAGCGCACGTGGCGCTCATGAGTGACGACCTGAGCAAGCTCCCGTATCTGATCGAGCTGAGCCGTCGGGCGCGGCGCGTCATTCAGCAGAATATCTTCTTCTCGATTGTGACGAAGTTCAGTCTGGGCTTGGGGGTCTTCCCCGGCTATGTGACGCTGGTTTTAGCTGTTTTAGTGGGCGACATGGGCGCGTCGCTGGCCGTGACGGGGAATGCGTTGCGCTTGGCGCATATCAAGCCGCTAAGAGATTGAGAAGATGCACACCCCAGCAATCTCCATCGAGCACTTACGCAAGACTTACGGCAATCTCGTCGCCGTGGACGATCTCTCTTTAGAGATCCAGCGTGGGGAGTTCTTCGGGCTGCTCGGCCCCAACGGCGCCGGCAAGACCACGACTATTAACGCTATTGTCGGTTTAGTCAAGCCCACACGCGGCCACATCTTAGTTATGGGGCTTGATGCGGTGCGCGACTATCGTCGCGTGCATCGTTTAGTGGGAATCGCGTTCCAAGAGCTGATTCTCGACGGGAGCTTTCTCAACGTGCGCGAGATCTTGATCTACCAAGCGGGGTATTTTGGCATTCCCCCGCGACGCGCCCGCGCCAAAGCCGACGAATTACTCGAGCGCTTTGGGCTGTGGGAGAAGCGCTCTGCCAAAGTCCAAGAGCTTTCTGGAGGGCAGAAGCGCCGCTTGGTGCTCGCTAAGGCGCTCATCCACGACCCGGAGATCTTGATCTTAGACGAACCCACTGCTGGAGCCGACGTCGAGATGCGCTTGCAGTTATGGGAAATGCTCCAAGACTTACACGCTCAGGGCAAGACCATCTTGCTCACGACCCATTACTTAGAAGAAGCCGAACGCCTCTGCCAGCGCGTGGGAATTCTGCATCAGGGGCGGCTCGTCTCTTTAGGCCCGCCAGAGCAACTGGCGCGCGAGCGCGGCCAAGCTCATCTTGAAGACGTCCTCTTAGAACTCATTCGGAGCGAGCGATCATGATGGGGTTTCTCACACTTGTAAAGCGCGAGGTCGTGCGCTTCTTAAAAGACGCCATAGACACCATCGCCCCGCCGACGATCTCTGTCATTCTCTTTCTCTTGATCTTCGGCGTGGGGTTGGGATCACGCTTGGGCGACGTCCACGGCGTGCCCTATGTACAGTTCATGACGCCGGGATTGATCTTGTTGGCTATCGTGCGCAATGCGTTTTTGAATCCCGCGTATAGTCTCTTTCAGTCGCGTTGGTATGGCAATATTGCGGACTTCTTGGTCAGCCCGCTCTCGGTGGAGCAGATCGCGTTAGCGATTCTCTTGGGCGGTGTGGCGCGCGGGCTGGTCGTGGGAGCGTTGGTGCTGGTAGCCGCGTGGCTATTGACGGGGGTCGCTGTGGCGCAGCCGATGTGGGCTTTGGGGTATGCGCTGGCAGTTGCTGTGGCATTTGCAGGGATAGGCTGTATAGTGGGGTTGTGGACGCGGGGCTGGGAGGGCGTAGGCGCGATAGACACGTTCGTGCTCGATCCGTTGGTGATGCTCGGCGGCGTCTTCTATTCTTTAGAGATGGTGCGCGGCGTGTCCCTTATTGAGCCGTTGACAGCGCTCAACCCGTTCACGTATATTACCGAGGGCTTTCGAGCAGTGATGCTCGGCGGAGCCGAAGCGCACGTGCTGACGGGGCTGGTGCTCACTCTGGCACTTGGGGCGATCTGCGTCGGCGCGGCGCTGGCGCTCTTCCGCGTGGGGTATCACTTGAAAATATAGAGCGATTTGACCCTGTCAGAGAGTTGCGCTAGTATAGCTTTGCTATGTCCCAATTGACTACAAAAGATTTTCAAGAGCTTCAAAAACTGCTCGGCCCTGACCGGGTGCTCACCGGCGAATCCGAACTCAGCATTCATTCTCGGGATGAGTCCCATCATTCTGAATACAAGCCCGAGGCTGTCATCTATCCCCAAGACGCTCAAGAGATCTCCAAGATTCTCGCGTTTGCCAACGAGCGTAAAATCCC
>JANWXV010000085.1 GCA_025057405.1 Candidatus Bipolaricaulota bacterium
CTCGCGTCTCCCGCGCGGCCCCGCCGGACCCGGGTCTGCCGCCGCGCGACTGATCTGGGTGTTTCCCGGGTAAAATACAATCCCCTACCATTCTTTTCCGTGCCGCCTCCGGCGCCACGACAAACGGTGCAGGCGAAGCCTGCTATCTCTTGCTGAACTGCTGGCCGCGACGCGCTTTGTGGAACCCGTACTTCTTGCGCTCGACCATGCGCGGATCGCGCGTGAGCAGCCCTTCGCGGCGCAGGAGCGCGCGGTAGTCTTCGCTCACGGCTAATAGCGCGCGCGCAATCCCCAATTGAATCGCTTCCATCTGGCCTGTAAAGCCGCCGCCCGTGCAGTTGGCAATAACGTCATAGCGATTGACGGTGTTCGTCACGTAAAACGGGCGTCGGATCACTTGCTCCAGCCGATCTTTGATATACGGATCGGCAGCAAAATAGACCTCTGCGGGTTTGCCGTTGACGACCACTTTGCCGTCGCCGTTGGGCTTGAGAAAGACTCGCGCTACAGATTCTTTGCGCCGCCCGATGGCGTGGATCTTCCCATCAGCTAAGACTTTGGGCAACCGCGGCTTGGTATTCGTCTGAGTATTGGCCATTGTGCTGAGATCGTACCTCCTAGATATTCTCGTCAAATTTCGGATCAGTATACTCAGTTTATTCCGCTCTTTCAAGATAGGCGCGCTGCTGCGGGGTCAGCTCGTCTAAAGCGATCCCGATCGTTTCTAGTTTGAGCAGCGCGACGCGCTGATCTATCTCCGGCGGGACGGGATAGAGATTCGGCTGTAGCTCGGCGTGATGCTGGGCGATATAGGCGAGCGTGAGCGCTTGTATAGCAAACGAGAGGTCCATAATTTCGACAGGGTGACCGTCGCCAGCGGCTAAGTTCACCAAGCGCCCTTCGGCCAAGAGATAGAACCGACGCCCGTCTTTCAGCTCGTACTCTTCGACGTTGAAGCGAATGGGGCGACGCGCGACCGAAAGGCGCTCTAGATCGGGCTTGCGGATTTCGACGTCAAAGTGACCCGCGTTCGCCAAGATCGCGCCGTCTTTCATGACTTTGAAAGATTCTTCGGTAATAATATCTTTGCAGCCCGTCGCGGTGACGAAGATATCCCCCAACGGGGCAGCTTCGACCATCTTCATCACGCGAAAGCCGTCCATGACGGCTTCGATGGCGCGCACGGGGTTGACCTCGGTGACGATGACGTTGGCGCCAAGGCCCTTGGCACGCAGGGCTATGCCCCGACCGCACCACCCGTAGCCCGCGACAACAACAGTTTTGCCGGCAATCGAGAGATTGGTCGTTCTCATGATGCCGTCCCAGGTAGATTGCCCCGTGCCGTAGCGATTATCAAACAAGAACTTCATCTGGGCGTCGTTGACGGCGAACATGGGGAAGCGCAGCTTCTGCGCGCTGGCTAAAGCGCGCAAGCGCCGCACGCCCGTGGTTGTCTCTTCGGTGCCACCGAGAATATTTTTTGCCAAGTCAGAGAGTTCGCCGTGCAGAAGTTTTGTTAAATCCCCGCCGTCATCGAGAATAATATGGGGCTTGGTCTGCAAGACGGCTTTGAGATGGGACTCATACTCTTGCGGAGTGGCACCGCGCCAGGCAGCGACGAAGATCTCTCCTGAAGAGGCCAAAGCCGCGGCGACGTCGTCTTGGGTGCTCAAGGGGTTGCAGCCCGTCACGGCGACGCGGGCACCGCCGGCCTGGAGCACCTGAGCGAGATAGGCTGTCTTGGCCTCCAAGTGAATGCTCAGAGCGAGTCTGAGATTTCTGAACGGCTGCTCGCGCTCGAACTCGGACTTGATTCTGTTGAGCAAGCTCATGCGACGTTGAACCCACGTGATCTTCTGCTGCCCGTGGGGAGCTAACGACGGATCGCGAATGATGCTCATAGAGTCTCCTTTGATTTCTATGATACTCGATGATAGGCTGCTTTTGCACGAAGCTGAGCATATCTCTATACTGGAGCTATGAGCGCGAAGTTCTCAACGCATATCTTAGATCGAGCGTTGGAGCGCCGCCGCGAGCACCTACCACCATGAACGCACAGATTCGCCCGATGAAGCTCGAAGATTATGATGCGGTAATCGCGCTGTGGCAGCGTGCTGGACTCTCGTTCGAGCCGCACGCGCGCGATAGCCGATCAGCGATCTCTCAACAGATCGAATCTTCTGGACACTTGATGCTCGTCGCTGAAGCCGATGGACAGATTGTTGGAACGGTCTTCGGCAGCCACGACGGGCGCAAGGGCTGGATCAATCGCTTAGCTGTAGATCCGCGCTATCGCCGCCAAGGGCTGGCGCACCAGCTCATTCAAAGAGTCGAAGACGCGCTCGCTCGCGAAGGGCTTATTATTGTTGCGGCGCTCGTTGAAGCCCCTAACGAGCCGTCGCTTGAGCTTTTCCGCAAGCTCGACTACGAAGAGCGACGAGATATCATTTATTTTCGTAAACTCCTTCAAGATAGGAGCTAATCTCTATGCCCTTCTGCCCGCAGTGCCGGTACGAATATGATGCTGAAGTTCGCCAATGCCCTGATTGCGGCGTCGAGCTTGTTGAGAAGCTCCCATCCCAAGAAGAACTGCCCCCTGCTGGCGCTCTCGTGACTGTCCATATCGCGAAGGACATGATCGAAGCGAACGTGATCAAATCGTTCCTCGAAGAATTTCAGATAGAAGCGTTCATCGGCTACGATTTAGGGCCAGCGTATCCTGTGGGGCAGATTGACGTGCGTGTTGCTGAAGCGCACGCCGACGAGGCCCGCGAGCTGATTGCCGAGTTTTTTCAATCTTCTCCAGAAGACTTGGAGCTGTGAACAGATCGCTCTCTGTGCTATAATGCAGAGCATGAGAACCCCATTTCTCATTGGTGAGAAGGTCTATCTCCGTCCGTTGGAGCGCGACGATGCACCTCTATTACTCCCTTGGGTAAATGATCCCGACGTGATTGCTAACTTAATGATGTACACGCCCAAGAATCTCCAGAACGAACTGGAGTTCATCGAGCGTGCCTACAAGAGTGACGATGAGATCATTCTCGGGATTGCGCTGAAAGCGAACGATAAGCTCATCGGTTCGACGGGGCTTCATCGCTTGGATTGGAAGAATCGCCATTGCATGTTCGGCATCTTGATCGGGGATAAGACCGAATGGGGGAAGGGCTACGGCACAGAGACGACGTGCTTGATGGCCCGCTATGCTTTTGAGACCTTGGGGATGCATCGCGTTTGGCTCTCTGTGTATGAATATAATCAGAGGGGAATACGAGCCTACGAGAAAGCGGGCTTTGTACGTGAGGGCCTCTTGCGGCAAGCCCGCTACCATAACGGGAGATTCTACGATGTTCTCGTCATGGGGCTGTTGCGCTCGGAGTGGGAGGCTCAGAGATCAACGCCATAATCATAATTTACGGCTGTTGAGGAGAAGTTGACTAAGAGTTGCAGGTGGTTATAATATAAAGTAAGGAGATGGCCGCTATGGATGAGGCCACAAGAGCAGCAATCGCAAGAGAAGTAGATATATGGATGAAGTTTGGTTCTGTATTGGTTTTGATTTTCCAATGGTTCGTCTTTGTTAGAATGCCAGCATCGGAGATCAAATACCCGCGTGTGATAAAGTTTTGCTTATGGGCAGGAGGAATTGGAGCATCGGCTATGGTGGTTACTTACGGCTTGATGGATACCATCTTCGACAGCCCCAACCCGCTCCATCTTTGGATGCGCGTGGTAGCCGTGCTGGCCTATCTTGCAGTGTGGGGCTACATCCTCAAGCGCAGAAGCGTGATCTCTCCCCCCAAGATGCCTACGACTAAGTAATCTGCTGTCAGCTTGTAACTAAAGCAGATGCGGCTTGCTCTGTAACTCTTTTTCTGGAACCTCTTGCAGCCAGAGGGCAAGCTTGGCCAAGCGCTCTTGAGCGGTGCGCAGAATCTTTCGTCCCGCTTCGGGAGAGGCTTCTCGCGGATCGAGCGTCGCTCCTGATTGCGAAAAATCTAGCGTGTCCAAGGGCAGGGGCGC
>JANWXV010000086.1 GCA_025057405.1 Candidatus Bipolaricaulota bacterium
GGAAGTAGTACTCGACGTGACACTGGGCGCAGACGAAGGTGCGCATCTCTTGGCGCGTCGCTTGGGAGAGGTCTATCCCGCGGCGCTGCATCGCTTCGAGAAACGCCGGGCGCGAGATTCTCAAGTTCATCGTCTTAGAGTCGTGACAGTCTACGCACGAGACGCCGTGCTGGGCCTTCGCGGCCCATTCCGCAAAGGGCGTCGCGTAGAACCGTGTCGGGCTGCCGGCCTCTTCTAAGAACTGCGAGACGTTGCCGCTCTTACACGTCATGCACGTCCCGGCTTTGGGTTCGCGCAGGGTCTCCTTCACGTCTGCCAACGACCACGCGTGGCCGCGATCTTCTTTGTAGTCCACCGAGAAGGGGTTTCCGGCGAAGAGCCTCTTCAGTCTGGGATTCTCGTCGAGCTTCTGATAGGGCACCGAGCCGCCGTACTTGGTGCGCTCAGTGGACTCGCGTGTGCGCAGATAGCCTGCGTACTGTCGGGGCCAATTCTGCCCCCACACCGACGGGTCCGGCTCGTTCTGGGCGATCTCGATCAAGCGTCGCACTGCTTCTTCCCCTTCGCGCTTGCGCTCCATGATGTTCACCAAGAGCGCCGTCACCGCTGCGGTCACGCCCACGATCAGCACGAAGAGCACGCTCCATAGCAAGATGCGCTTCATCGCTACCTCCTTGTCAGTATCTTTACTTAGCGCAGCGAAGAATCCAGACTCTTCGCTCTGCTCAGAGGGACAGCTACGGCCCATGCCCCACCCCACGATGACACTCAAAGCACGCTCGGTCGAAATTCGCCTCGTGGACGATCTCGCTGACGATCGTCTGATGGCATTCGATACAGTTCAATTGTAGCAGTTGACGATTGGCCTCGGTCAGCCGAATGGGTTCGGGGAAATTTTGCAGGGTAAATGCTACGGAATGGTGAAAGCCGTTGCGCGCTTTGGAGAGCCATTTGCCGACCAGATCGTGCGGGACATGACAGGCATTGCACGTAGCGACGGCTTGATGGCTAGAGCGCGACCACGAGTTATAGACGTCGTTCATGATATGACAATTGACGCAGGCTTTGGGGTCATCGGAGAGATAAGACCCGCCGCGCGCGTAGATGAGCGTGAATAGGCCGATCCCCATCGCGATAGCGAGCGCCCCAAAGACGGCGATCTTGAGCCAGAGCCAAGCGCGCATAGAAGCTTATCATAGCGCTAGAGGAGATCGCGTGCAAATTGCTAAAAACGCTGAATTGCTTTTTCGCGCGAAATTTGCTATAGTGCATATCAAGGATGATTTTCAGCTTAAGCCCATCTGTCATCTCTACGATCCAGATAGGTCGCGGCGAAACCTTCCTACACAACCCCAAGGGGGTGACGACATGGGCTTCGAGCGCAAGATGTTCGACGTCAGCAGCATGAACCTCAAGTGCGCCCAGTGCAACAAGGCAATCACGGAGTTGCCGTTCCAGCCCGACGGGAGCCGCCCGGTCTATTGCCAAGAGTGCAATCGCGGGCGGACGCGCTCCGGCGGATTCCGCAGCGGCGGATACCATCGCGGCGGCTATCGCGGTCGGTAAACGCGACCCGAACGAAGACCGTGAGGACGCTTTCCCCTTCACGGTCTTCTGCTCTCTTTAGACAAAGGACAAGCAATGCATCCCACCCACTCTGGTGAGTCTCAAGAGTCTTACGCTGTCGGCGAGGAGATCGCCAACAGCATCACCCACGGCATCGGCACCGTTTTAAGCGTGATCGGTGGCATCGCGCTGATCGTCTTCGCTGCTCTGTACGGAGACGTCTGGCGCATCGTGAGCTTCAGCATCTACAGCGTTACGTTAGTTGTTCTCTATCTTGCTTCGACGCTCTATCACAGTGTGCGCGATCTACGGCTCAAGAGAATCTTTAAGATTCTCGATCATGCGTGTATCTATCTCTTGATTGCTGGGACATATACGCCGTTTCTCTTAGTGAGCCTGCGCGGCCCGTGGGGCTGGACGCTGCTGGGGGTCATCTGGGGCTTGGCGCTCGTGGGGATTATCTTTAAGACTTTTTCGGCCCAGCGGTTTCGGCGCTTCGTTGTGTTGGGGTATCTGCTGATGGGCTGGCTCTGCGTGATCGCCGGGCGCGAGCTGCTCCTGCGCGTCCCCGCAGAGGGGTTGTTCTGGCTGGCCCTCGGCGGATTGCTCTACACTGTGGGCGTGCCCTTCTATGCGTGGCGAAAGCTTCCCTACGGCCACGCGATCTGGCATCTGTTTGTTTTGGGCGGCAGCCTCTGTCACTATCTCGCGGTGCTCTCGCTCTTAGCCAAAGCTTGACGGCACTCCTCTAAGCGGAGTAAGCTTGCAGTATGGCCGAGCGCATCTTGCTCATAGACTTCATTAGCAAAGTTAACTGTTGAGGAGGGATCAAAGTGGCTGCCAAAAGCCCGAAGGTGACCCGGATACCCGCTACTCGCGCTAAGACCCACTTCGGGGAGATCATCCGCCGGGTACAAGGAGGCAAAGAATATATTATTGTGGAGCGGGATGGCATCCCGGTTCTCGGCATCTTGGACGCCGATGAACTGGAAGACTACTTGGATGTGCGTGATGAGCCTTTAAAGACCCAGATTAAGCAAGGCTACCAAGAGTACAAGGCGGGCAAGGCCCGGCCCGTTGAGAAGATCCTCTCCGAAGTGCGTGCCCTGACCAAGCGCGGCAAGGGATAGGATAGCTCTGTGCCGGATAGCTACCGCGTTATCAGCTCCTCTCACTTCGACCGTGATTACAAGGGCCTCGCCAGGCGTAATCCCCTCGCGATCTCCCACGTGGAAGTGATGGTAGAGGCCTTAAAACAAGATCCTTACAACAGAAGCAGACAGCATAACATTAAAAAGCTCAGAGGGGTCAAAAAAGGAGAGGGGCAGTGGCGGATCGCTTCAGGGGATTACCGGATCCGCTACGACATCTTCGGACGTGATGTGTTGCTCTACTCCTGCAAGCATCGTCGTGAAGTTTATCAAGAATGACGATGATCTCATGGGACCGGCTAAGGTTTGACGGTCCCCTGCTGTCGGAGTAAGCTTACAGTATGGCCGAGCGCATCTTGCTCATTGACGCTAGCTCGCTCATCTACCCGGCGTTTCACGTCATGGGCGAGCTGAAGACGAGCACCGGACTGCCCACCGGCGCGATCTACGGCTACGCCCGCACCGTCTTGATGCTGTTAAGAGAGTACCCGTCGCAGTACGTTGCCGTCGCGTTCGACAGTCGTGGGCCGACCCACCGGCACGAGAAATTTTCAGAATACAAAGCCCATCGTCCAGCAATGGACGAAGCCCTCGCCACCCAGATTCCCAAAATTAAAGAGCTAACAGAAGCCCTCAGACTGAAGCGATTCGAGCAACCCGGCTACGAGGCTGACGACATCATCGCGGCGCTGGTGTCGCTCGCAAAAGCTTCTGGCTTAGAAATCTTGATCGTCAGCGGCGACAAAGATCTCTTGCAATTAGTTGGCGACGGCGTGCGCGTGCTCAAGCCGGGACGGGACATCACCAGGGACTTGAAGATTCTCGACGCCGAAGGGGTGCGGGAATATTTAGGTGTGCCCCCAGGCCAAGTGCGGGATTTTCTCGCTCTGGTCGGGGACAGTTCTGATAACGTGCCAGGGGTGCCGGGGATCGGCGAAAAAACAGCCCAGAAGCTCTTAAGCGAATTCGGCTCGCTCGACGCGCTTTTAGAGAATCTAGAAAAAATCGAGCCGAAGAAACTTGGGGAGAGACTGAAAAATTTCAAAGACCAAGCACTGCTTAGTCGAGAGCTGGTGCAGCTGAGGCCGCCGCCGTTGGAGGTCTCCTTGGAGGAGTGCCGCGCGCAGCTTCCTGATCGAGAGCGCTTGCGCGCGCTGTTAGAGGAGCTAGAATTTCGCAGTTTGCTGAAGGAGCTCGATCTACTTCCCGCTGCTCCCCCTGCTGCTGCACGCCTTCAGGATCTTGCTATCGAGCTCGTGCTCGATGAATATCAGTTAGAGGCAATGCTGGCGCG
>JANWXV010000087.1 GCA_025057405.1 Candidatus Bipolaricaulota bacterium
TGGGGACGCATCGGGATCAGTTGCGCTCGTTTGAGCTGGCGCTGCGCGACGCGGGGATCGAGAAATATAACTTGGTGCACGTCTCTAGCATCTTGCCCCCGCGTTGTAAGATCATCCCCAAATCCGAAGGCTTAAAAGAACTGAAGCCGGGACAGATCGTCTTCTGCGTCATGGCGCGCTGCTCCAGCGACGAAGCCCGACGCTTGCTCGCCGCTTCGATTGGCTGTGCTGTCCCCGCCGATCCCGATGCTTACGGATATCTGAGCGAGCATCACGCCTTCGGGCAGAACGAAAAACAAGCCGGCGACTACGCTGAAGACTTAGCTGCGTCTATGCTCGCTTCGACGCTGGGCATCGAGTTCGACGACACGGCCAACTGGGACGAGAAAGAGCAAGTCTGGAAGCTCTCGGGGAAGATCGTGCGCACGCGCAACGAGACCCAGACGGCCATCGTCAACGGCAACGGCTACACGACCGTCGTCGCCGCGGCGGTCTTTCTCTTCTGAAATTAAAAGATGCCCTTGACGAGACCGCCGTCGACTTGGACGACCGTGCCCGTGAGGTAGCGCGCGTTCTCCGACGCCAGAAACGCAACGAGATCGGCTAGCTCTTCGGGTCTGCCCAAGCGCCCCAGGGGGATCTGCGCGGTGCGCTGCTGCAGCGCTTCGTCGAACGAGATCTGCTGCATCTGCGCGCTGACGTGCAAGAGCTGCTCCAAGCGCTGCGTGCGGATCATCCCTGGGCAGACGGTGTTGACAGTGATCCCAGAAGAGGCTAGCTCGTTGGCCAAGCTCTTGGCCAGCCCGATCACGGCCAATCTCAGGGCGTTGGAGAGAATCAGATTCTCGATGGGCTGCTTGACCGACGTCGAAGCGATGTTGATAATTCTCCCCCAGCGCTGCTGCTGCATCTGGGGAATAACTTCCCGGCAGAGCCGGACGACGCTGAGAAACGTCAGCTGAAACGCGCTCTCCCACGCGGCGTCGTCGAAATCGAAGAACTTCCCCGGCAGGGGGCCGCCGGCGTTCGTCACCAAAATATCTATCTTTTGGAAGCGCGCGAGCGTCTGAGCGATCAAGCTTTTGATCTCGTCCGGGCGGGTGACATCGGCCCCAAGGGCGAGCACGTCGGTCTTGGTTGTCTGCTGAATCTCTTGAGCTGTCTTGAGCAGCTCTTCTTGGTCGCGGGCGCAGATGGCCACTCGCGCGCCCTCGCCGGCCAAGCGGAGCGCGATCGCTTTTCCCAGCCCGCGACTGGCCGCAGCTACCACCGCCACTCGATTGGAGAGTCCTAAGTCCATAGAGAGATCACCTCAAGATAGAGAGATTCTATCAGATAAAGCATACGCTCTGCCAAAGAATGCTTGACGAATCTATGGCTCTTCAGTAGAATAAAAGCGCTGCGGGTCGTTAGCTCAATGGTAGAGCATCCGGCTCTTAACCGGAGGGTTGTAGGTTCGAGTCCTACACGACCCAGTCCCTTCGTCCCCATCGACTAGTGGCCTAGGTCACGGCCCTTTCAAGGCCGAAACACGGGTTCGAATCCCGTTGGGGACGTTAATGCTCCAGAGCATGACGGGTTACGGCCAAGCCCAAGACTCTAGGTTCACCATCTCGATCAAGACGCTCAATCACAAGTATCTGGAGCCTAAAATCTACGGACTCGAAGAGCACCCGGCCCTCGAACTCAAAGCCCAAGAGCTGCTCAACGCGAACTTCCGACGCGGACGGATCGAAGCGCGCATTCGCAGCAGAAGCCCTGAGCTGCCGGCTGTGAACATCAACCGCGAAGCCGCGCGCGCCTACACCGAGATGCTCCAGCAGCTCATCACAGAACTGAAACTGGCCAATCCCGGCGTCTCGCTAGAAGCGCTCTTGCGCCTAGAGGGGATCTTTCAGAAGACCGAAGAGTCCGAAGAAGACCTGTGGGAGCAGATCGAGCCGGTTTTTAAAACAGCCATCGCTCAGTGTCAAGAGAGCCGCCAACGCGAGGGTGCATTGCTCGCTCAAGAGCTGAGCCGATTATTAAAGCTAATGGCCCCAGAGCTAGAAGAGATCGAGCGTCAGGCCGCGACGTTCAAAGCCGTCTATCGTCGGCGTCTTCACGAGCGTTTGAAAGAGCTGCTGCAAAATTCTGTCACTCTTGATGAAGGGCGCTTGGAGCTAGAAGTCGCGCTGTTAGCCGAGCGCGCGGACATCTCCGAAGAGATCGCGCGATTGCGCATGCACCTGCACGCCGCACAAGAGGCCCTAGAGAACTCCGAGTCCGTCGGCCTGCGCTTGGACTTTCTCTCCCAAGAGCTAGCCCGCGAAGCCAATACGATTGCGTCCAAAGCCAAAGACGGGCTGATCGCCCAAGCGGTGATCGAACTGAAAGCGCTCATCGAGAAGTTCCGAGAGCAAGCCCGCAACGTTGAGTGAGTCTGCTATGAGAAAGAGATCGCCGGGGGTTTTCTTTGTGATCTGCGGTCCCTCCGGCGCGGGCAAGACGACTCTTCTGAATCGCTTGCGCAAGCGATTTCCCGATCTGCACTACGTGCCCTCCTACACGAGCCGTCCCCCCCGCAGCGCCGCTGAGCGCCGCGCCGGACGCTATCACTTTGTCTCTCTAGAAGAGTTTCAACGATTGATTCGCCAACGCGCGTTTCTCGAATACGCCCAGTACGCCGGAAACTATTACGGCACGGTCAGGGCGTTAGTGAACGACCATCTGAGAGCCGGGCGGGATGTCATCAAAGAAGCAGACGTGCAAGGGATGCACCAGCTGCGTCGGCATCGTCTCTCAGGGCGCTTGGTGGGGATCTTCATTCTGCCGCCGTCGCTTGACGCATTGGAGCAGCGCTTGAACCAACGCGGCACCGAAGACCCAGAAGCCCAACGCCGGAGACTCTCGGCAGCGCTGGACGAACTGGGCGAGCTGCATCTCTTCGACTACGTCGTGATCAATCGCCATCTGCGAGAGAGCTTGGAACGCCTGAGTGCAGTGGTTCACATCGAGCGGGCGAGACGAGAGTAGTCGGAGAGGCGGGATTTGAACCCGCGACCTCACGGTCCCGAACCGTGCGCGCTGAACCAGGCTGCGCCACTCTCCGGGGACTTCATCTATGGCCCTCACCCCGTCCTGCGGGTACCCCTCTCCCGTCTTTGATGAACGGGAGAGGGGTCGGGGGTGAGGGCCTCTCTTATTGTAAAAGAAAACTCGCTCTATCTCAAGGGCACGTAGCGTGCTGTCCCGCCGCCGCGCGGCATGATCGTCAAGACGACGCGCGCATCGTCGGCCAGCTCGTTTATGATGCGATTCCAATCGTCGAGCGATCTCACGGCGACGCGATTGACTTCAAAGATCAGGTCTCCGGGTTGGAGGCCCGCCCAGAAGGCGCGGCTTCCGGGCTGGACCTCTTGGATGACGACGCCTTCAGCCCCCGCCGGCAGACCGAGCCGGCGCGCCAAGTCCGGCGTGAGCGCCTGAACTTTTAGGCCGAATTTCTCGATCCCGGTCTGGCCTTGAGGGTTAGGCTGCCCGGGGGCCTGCGGAGCGGTGTTGAGCGCCTGCTCGCTGGGGCGCTCTCCCAGAGTGATCTCTACGGTCTGTCGCGCGCCGTTGCGCAGGATCTCCAACTGCACGGTGCTCCCCACCGCCCGATACATGATTTGCTGCTGAAGCTCTCGGACTTTGGTGACGGGCGTGCCCGCGACGCTTACGATAATATCGCCGCGTTGGAGGATGCCGCGCGAGGGACCGTCGGGCAAGACGTCGGCAACGAGAACCCCAGAGCCGGGAGCTACACCAAATTGTTGCGCGATCTCTTCGTCTATCTCTTGGATCACGATCCCTAGCCAGGCGCGCTGGACTCTCCCCGTCGCTAACAGACTAGAGAAGATGCGCTTGGCCGCGTTGATCGGGATCGCAAAGTTGATGCCCTCGGAGTTGAGAGCAATCGCTGTGTTGATGCCGATGACGCGCCCCTGGGCGTCTAATAAGGGGCCACCGGAGTTGCCGGGGTTG
>JANWXV010000088.1 GCA_025057405.1 Candidatus Bipolaricaulota bacterium
ATTGACGTGCTTTTGGTCATGAGCGTCGAACCCGGCTTTGCCGGGCAGAGCTTCCTCCCCGCAACGCTCGACAAGATTCGCAAAGCGAAAGCGCTGATTGCTACAAAGCGCGCCAACGTCGAGATCGAAGTAGATGGTGGCGTCAATCGGCACAACGTCAGAGAGATCGCGCAAGCGGGGGCCGATATCCTCGTGGCGGCCAAGGCGGTCTTTGGCCAAGAGAACCCGCGCGCGGCGCTCCAAGCATTGCAGCACGCTGCTTCAGCCTAAAGCCCATCGTTGAACCTTTCCCCGCTCAAGGGCGACTTACACGTGCTATAATCACTCCGGGAGCGCACGGATGCACGATGAGATCGCATGGGTTCACCAAATCGCGCAGGGCGACGAAAAAGCTTTTGAAAAGCTCTTTCGCTGCTATGCATCGAGAATCTTTCGGTTCGCTATGAGCTATCTCAATGACCGTTCTCACGCTGAAGAAGTCGTCCAAGAGACGATGATCGCCGTCTGGAAGAGCGCCAAGGACTTTCAAGAGCAGAGCCAAGTCTCAACTTGGGTCTTGGGGATCGCCCGCAACAAAGCATTAGATCGTGCGCGGGTGCGCCAGCGCGAGCCGGAGCTTCTGCGAGAGAAGTTCGACCGGCGGGCTTCAGCGCACGCTACTCCTGAGCAGATCGCTCAGCGCGAAATACATATCGAGCGCGTGCGCGCAGCTTTAGAAAAGCTCTCCCCAGAGCACCGCGAAGTGATGCTGCTCGCGTTCTATAACGATCTTTCGTACGCGGAGATCGCCCAGATTTTAGGGTGTCCTGAGGGTACGGTGAAGAGTCGCGTTTACTATGCGAAAGAGCAGCTCAAAAAGATTTTGAACGAAGGCGGTGAGACGCTTTGAGATTTCATTGTCCTCCAGAGCTGAGAGAGCTTCTGCCTTGGTATGCCAACGGCACCCTGAGCGCCGAAGAGCGCATGAAGGTCGAGGCGCATCTGGCGCACTGTAAGCGTTGCCAACGCGAGTTCCAAGAGATTCGTCAGATCAAAGAGCTTGTCGCTTTAAGCGTCGGGAGCGCTCCAGAGCCATCGGAAGAGCTTTTAGCTCGGACGGTTGAACGAATTCGCTCTGAAGGACGACATACGATAGCCCAGCTGAGCTGGCAGATCTTCGCGCTGGGTTTTTCGCTCGGTGTGCTCTACGAGCGTGGGCGAGTGAAGCTCGAGCCGGAGATCGAAGCCCTCGGATGGGAACTGACGCGCAGAAAGGGGTGAGCAAAGATGGTGAAAGAAGAATGGGGTCCGGAGGATGTAGCTGAGGTGCTGGACAAGATCGCCGACAAGATCCCAGCGCTCCTCAAGAGTCTGCGAGATGTGGTCTACTCCGCAGAAGCGGGGGAGCAGTTTGGCAAGGCCGTAGGAGCGTTCTACAGCGAGCTGCTCAAGCAGGGTATCCCTCAAGACCAAGCGATGGAGATGGCCAAGAACTATATGATCAGTCTGAGAGATTTGGCCAAGCCCAGCTTGAAGCTGGGAGAGAAAGAGATTGAGAAAGAGTTGAAGAAGGAGTCATAAATGATGTGGGCATGGCGCTGGGCCAGAACGGTGCTGTTAGCTCTCTGGATAGCTGAGAGCTTGCTCTTTCAATTGGGCTGGCTGGCGCTCACGCTCTGGTGGAGCAAATACTGGGCGGTGCGGCGTTATGAGCGCGAACTGCGACGAGCAAGGTTGCCCAGCCCCGTTGTGCACGAATTGGTCGCGGCGTACGACATATCGCTAGGGGAACTAGTGCGCGGAGGCTGGCGACGGCGACCAAGACGCTAGAGTGCTCAACCCCCCCTCTTGACAGCGTAACAGTGTTATGTTATAATGGGGCTATCTCACAGACTCTAAGGAGGTGGAACGATGCACGAGATTCTGAACAGTTGGGATCTTTTGGCAAGGGTCGAGTATCAGCATCGCCGGATGCTGGAGGAGGCCAACGAACGGCGCCTCTGGAAGGCGCTTCAAGAGCGCGGGAAGGGTTCGGAACGAGTTGGGTTCACAGATATTTTCGAGCTGCTGGGAGTTGGAAAGAACGGTCGGCTGCAATGGAAGCTCTAAAAATTTTTGACCCCGTTATCGTAACAATGTGATGTTCCCTTGGTGGCCCCCGGGCCACCAAGGGGGAGACGGTATGGCCGAAGAGGAACTGATTAGCAAGAAGGAAGTCCTAGAGCGCACGGGGATCTCCTACGGGCAGTTCTACCGTTGGAAGCGCGAGGGGCTGATCCCCGAATCGTGGTTTATTCGCAAATCAACATTTACAGGACAAGAGACGTTTCTGCCCAAGCAGAAGATCTTGGAGCGCATCGAGAAGATCAAAGCCTTAAAAGACACAAAGTCTCTCGAAGAGATCGCGCAGTTGCTCTCCCCGGAACTCAAAGACCGACGTTTCGCGCGCGATGAAATCTTGAGATTGAGCTGGCTGAGCCGAGAAGTCTTAGAGTACTACGAGACGATTCGCAAAGAGTCTGGGCCGTTGAGCTTTCGCGAGTTGATCTTTCTCGCCGTGATTGAGTCCCTGCGGCGGCACGATCTCGACCCGGACGAGCTGAATCTCGTGATCTCAACGCTGCTGTCGAGCGATTTTTCCAAGTTGCAGTCGAAAGAGTTCGCGTGGGTTTTAGCATTGGTCCGCAAGGAATTGCCGGGGAGCTTTGCCCTGACGGGGCGCAAACCCTATCTGAGCGCGTGTCTGCTCTATACCCAAGAGTGTCTCTGCGACCCCCAAGCGCGGGTTGTGGCCAAGATCGAGCTTAGTAAAATCTTAGAAGACGTTAAACTGAAGCTGGGGGCGCCTTGACCCTGTGGTGGGGGTGGGGGCAGCAAAGGAGGTCGTGGTGAAGATCCGCATCGGCGACTGGGAGGTCGGAGGCTGGCTGGCATGGCTGCTATGGATGGTTGCTATTCCCGTCTTTTTCATCTTAGGGATTATAAACATCCAAATCTTGATGTTTGTGTGGTTTGTGGTGATGTTGGTCGTCAACGTTTTAGCGGGTTCGCCTATCTTGATCTTTCTCTTTGCGGCGTTGGTCTATCTCCTCTATCGGCTCTGGCAGGCGCGGCGCTAGGAGGCAGCTATGTCTGAGCAGAAGCGCACGAACGTGCACGTGGCCGGCTCAGGCCGCATCAGCGGCGGCATCTATGACACCGTGACCGTCGCTGGGTCTGGGCGGATCGAGGGCGATGTGGATGCGAATCTCATCAAGACAGCGGGGTCGTGCCGCATTGATGGCGACGTGAAGACCAAAGAGCTGAAGACGGCGGGTTCGTGTCGTGTCTCTGGGGATGTGCGCGCTGAGCGCATGAGGACCGTCGGGTCGTGCATCGTCGAAGGAGATGTCTACGCTGACGAGATCAACGTTGCTGGGACGCAGGTCGTCGAATGCTCGGTCAAGGCCAAGGGGATCACGAGTGCAGGCTTGCTCAAAGTGACCAACGATGTCGAGGCTGAGAAATTTCTGTCGCGTGGGGGCTTTGAGATTGGCGGGCTGCTCTCAGCCGAGGAGATCAAGATCGAGTTGGGCGGGGGAAAAGTTACCGAGATCGGCGGGACGCGGATCGAGGTGCGGCGGCGCGGGCGGGCGTTTTGGGGCTGGCGGCGAGAGCCGCGCGTGCATCTCTATCTGGAGCGTGGGCGTGGGTCGGAGGGTCTGCTAGAGAGCATCTTTGAAGAGTTGGGGCAGATTGGCGAAGAGGTCGAGCGCGCGGTGAGCGAGAGCTTGGGCCATACGTTTGGGTGGTCGAGAGGGTCTGGTTATCTCGAAGCTGAGACGATCGAGGGCGACGAGATCTTTTTAGAGAATACCAAGGCGCGCGCCGTGCGGGGCAAGAAGATCCAGATCGGCGAGGGGTGCGAGATCGAGAGCGTCGAGTACTCTGAGAGCCTAGAGATCGCGCCAGGAGCGCAGGTGAAGGAGCAGAAGAGAGTATGAAGGTGAAAACATAGCTTTTGGGAGGCGAGCGAGCCTATGG
>JANWXV010000089.1 GCA_025057405.1 Candidatus Bipolaricaulota bacterium
ACCCGCGCCGCCACAACCGAGCACGACCGCTCCTGTCGAGAGCCTCGCGCCTGACAAGCCCCGCGTCCACGTGATCAAGATGGTCACCGTGAACGAGAAGAACTTCTTCGATCCTCCAGAACTGACGATCAAAGTCGGCGAGACCGTGCGCTGGGTCAACGATTCAGGGGTGCACGACGTGACGTCTGTAAAAATCCCCGAAGGCGCAACCCCCTTCAAGTCCGAGCTGTTCACCGCGCCGGGGATGACGTTTGAGTACACGTTCACCGTGCCCGGGGAGTACGAATACGTCTGCACCCCGCACGAAGTCCTCGGCATGATCGGCAAGATCATCGTCACGCCATAACTAAAAATTTTAAAAAATTAAAAAAGATAAAAAAAAAAGAGATGATAAGGCTGTGAAAAGATGGATTGATCTACGCAGCGATACCGTCACCAAGCCCACCGCGGCGATGCGCCGCGCGATGGCCGAGGCCGACGTGGGCGACGATGTCTTCGGCGAAGACCCGACGGTCAACGAACTACAAAAGAGAGCCGCGCAGCTCTTCGGGCGCGAAGCTGCTCTTTTCGTCCCCTCGGGGATGATGGGCAACCAAATAGCTCTGAAAGTTCAGACCCAACCGGGCGACGAAGTGATTCTAGAAGAAGCGTCGCATATCTTTAATGCCGAATTAGCCATGATGGGAGCGTTTTCGGGGGTCATACCCAGGCCCGTCGCTACCCAACGCGGCTTCATGCGCTGGGAGCAGATCGAATCTTTGATTCGTCCTAAAGTCTATTACTACTCCCAGACGACGCTGATCTGCCTAGAGAACACGCATAATTTCAAGGGTGGGGGCATCTACCCATTGGAGTGGGCGCGTGAGATTATCGCGCGGGCGCACGAGCGCGGAATCAAAGTTCACTTAGATGGCGCGCGGATCTTCAACGCCGCCGTAGCGGCGGGAAGAAGCGTCCAAGAGCTGACCGAAGGCTTTGATTCGGTGATGTTCTGTCTCTCCAAAGGGCTAGGAGCACCGATAGGTTCGATGCTGGTCGGTTCCGGGGCGTTCATCGAGAAGGCCCGTCGAGTGCGCAAGATGCTCGGCGGGGGAATGCGTCAAGTGGGCATCCTAGCCGCTGCAGGACTCTATGCGCTCGCGCATCACGTCGAGCGATTAAGAGAAGACCACGAGAACGCGCAGCTTCTGGCGCAAGAGCTGACAAAGATCGCAGAGATTTCGCTAGAGCCGGTCGAGACGAATATCGTAATTTTCTCGCTCAGACGCACGTCTGCCGATCAATTGGTAGCGGCTCTCCGAGAACGGGGAATTCTCGTTCACGCGATTGGGCCTCGGAAGATTCGCTTGGTGACCCATCTGGATGTCAGCCGTTCGGACGTGCTGAGCGCCGCACGCGCCATAGCAGAGATTCTGAAATAGGGAGAAAAAAGGAGCCCCTGCGGGGAGGGGCTCCGCCACCTGCCGTTGCGGTGGGTGGTGAGAGGATCGAGTGAGAGGGTATCTCGATTCTAGCAGAAGCTAGCAGTATCCGTCGGTGATGCAGATCACATTGAAACTTTTGTCTGTTCTGTGGGTATAACGTTAAGCATAAGGGCACAGGCTGTTCCGAGGCTGGTCGCGTGTTTTTATGCTATAATAGATTTGTTAAAGAAGGAGGCGAAGGACGATGAAGTCTTGTAGCCGACGTGCCTTCCTCAAGGGCTTCGGCATCGCCGCCGGAGCGCTCGTCTTAGCTCGCGCCGGGGCCTACGCCCAAGCCCCAGCGCTCACCGTAGGTGTCCTCTATGGCAGCAGGCTCCCGTTAGGAGCGGGCATCCTCAACGGAGCACAACTGGCCGCCGATGAACTCCGCTACAGAATCATCCCCGCTGACTTGGAGACCGAAGCCGACGCCGCCCGCGTCCGCACCGCGCTCAGCACGCTGGCCGGTCAAGGCGCTCAAGCGATTGTAGGCGCAGCACGATCTGAGACGGTCACAGCGCTTCTCTTGGAACTGCCCCGCTTGAAAGTACCCGTGCTGATCACTGGAGCTTCCAGCGGCGGCACCGATCAAGTCGCGGCGAACTACGCCAATCTCAAGTATCTCTTTCGGGTGGGAGTCGTCAATCCCGCGGTTCAACTCTTCGATGGGGGCCTGTTCGCTGGTGAGTTCTTAAGCCCGTTGCTCCAGAGCGGGAGGCTCCCCGGCAAGGGCGAAGTCGCGCTCGTGGGCGACGCCGCCAGCAGCGAGTTCCGCACCGGCTTGCTGGCACGTCTCACCCGAGCGGGTCTCACCGTCGTGGGCAATCTCAGCGATGCTCAGCCGACCGCGCTCCTAGAGCGTCTGCAACGGATCGGCGTCTCGGCCGCCGTGACGGTCTTCTCCGATGCGGCTTACGGGGCCGCGTTCACGACGGCCTGGTCGCAGAACAAAGTCAAGATCGGGCTGTTCGGTTGGAACGAGGCCCTGCTGAGCAGCGATCTCGGCGGAGCTGCTCTTGGCTATGTCTTGACGGACTTCGCGGCCGAGGCTCCTAAAGTGGGCACCCGCACCGCAGAGTTTTACAGCAATTACACTCGGAGATTCGGCGCGCGCCCGCCCTACACCGCCGCGACGACGTACGACGCGCTCTACGCGCTCGCCGATGCCGCGCGGCGTATCGGTACTGCCGACGGCGATAGACTCGTCACGGCTCTAGAAGCGACAAGGCTCAACGGCGTGGTCGGGCTGATTCGCTTCTACAGCATTGAAGAACAGAATCGTGATCCGTTGAAATTAGCGATCGCGCATGACCAAGCCTACGGGCTGAATCGCACAGGAGGGGCGCCGGCGTTCGACGGCGTGCGGCCCTTCTATGTGCAACTGCGCGCTGGGGGCCAGCGCGTGGCGCTCTATCCCAACGAGTACGCCGTCGGCTCCTACGAGCTGCCGCCGCATTTCAGTTAAGTGCTCTCACCCTCACCCATCCCTCTCCCTCAATAGGGAGAGGGTGGCCGAAGGCCGGGTGCGGGAAGAGAAGAAGAGCAAAGAGTTTAAGTTTAAGGAGGCGAGAGCGCATGAGGAGGTTTGGGAAAAGTCTTCTCTTCTTAGTTCTGCTAAGCGTCTTCAGTCTCTTCTCACTGTCCCAGATCGAAAGCCCCAACGCCCCAAGAATTATCTATATTCAGTTGCCCAAGGGCCGCTGTGTAGCAGCGCCGCCCGGGCTGCCCGCCGCGCTATGCCCCGGCCCCGCTGCCATCGTCAACTGGATCGCGGCTGATGGGCGGGATTTCATCGGTTCGATCGGCTACGAAGACAGCGATAGAGATATTGTTAAAGTGACCTTCCGAGTCGTCGAGGTCTCCGGGGAGGGGTCGTTCCGCAGAGATCAGACGTTCAGCTTCGAGCCGGCTCTGGCAGCTCAGGACGCCGGGCGCGGCGCGTTTGACTTTCGCATCTTCAGCGTGGCTCCTCAAGACGTGACGCTCAGCGTCGTCTTGGAAGACGCCAAGAAGAACATCAGCCAGCCCAAGGTCTTCTCGTTCAAAGCCGTCGGCCCTGACCCAGTCATTACCAAGATCGAGTTCGCTCCTGAGATCCCCATCGGCGCGACGCGCGAATTGAAGATCAATTTCATAGATCGCGAGGGCGATCTCAGCACGGTCACGTTCCAGCCCCCCAGCATCGGGCGGCTGACGACCTGCCAGCGCGTCCGCCCCGATCAAGAGACACGCGATTCTCTTTTGGGTTCCGTAGATGTTAGCCAAGAGGCCCTCGGCCAACAAGAGGGCCAGCTCTCTTTCAGAGTCGTCTGCCCCAACGCCCAGCGAGCGCAAGTGAAAGTTTCCCTCTCGGACATTCGGGGCAATCAGAACAATCCAAGCCTGCTGCGTCAGCCGGAGACGTTTGAGTTCATCGTAGGGCGTCAGCTCGCCAGCGATCTCTATTTTTTGGATCAGTTCGGCAGTTTGGGCAACGGCCCCGGACAATTCAACAACCCGCAAGGGGTGGCGGCAGACGGCCTCAATCGGGTCTTC
>JANWXV010000008.1 GCA_025057405.1 Candidatus Bipolaricaulota bacterium
CCGGCTGTTGCGTGCTGGCCTTGGTGATGAGGATGCCCGTGAGACTGCGGAAGACGCCGGTGTTGGTGCCGGTCTCCTGCAAGACGAGCTGCTTGCCATCGGCGCTGCTGAGATAGTCGCCGCCCTCGAGTCCCGGATAGTTGGGACAGGGGCCGGCGCAGAGCTGAATGATCGGCTCGTCATTGCCCAATTGGGTCTTCACCGTCCCGGTGAGCATCTCGACTTCATCCGAATCACGGTTCTCATCGGGATCAATAACCGTGATGAACGCGACCTCGCCTACGCGCCAATATTGCTTCGGCGTGCCGTTGATGTCCGTGAGAAGAACCTGGCCCTTGCTGGCCAGTGCCGCTGGAGCCACTGCCAGCGCCGTCACCATCAAGACGGCCAAGGTCAGTAGGCTCGCGATCTGAATTCTGCTCTTCTTCACTTGATGTACCTCCTCTTACGTTAGAGTCGTTGAGTTAGATTCGGACTTGCCCCAGAGAAAGATCACGAGCGCACTCCGACGTGCGCTCCGGCCGAAACGCTTCTCTTTTCGTCTTACGACCACCTCCTGCCTGAGATTGACCAAAAACACGAACACAACTTGGGTCTTGCACGCACTCCAACAAGAAGATCCCCTCACCGCTTCTGGGGAACACAGCCGTAATTATAGCTCCCACTCCCGCGTCTGTCAAACTCAACTTGGAACTCCCTTTCCCTCGAGATAGCTCAAGGGCGCCGGGTCCTCCCCAGCGGCCCTCTGCTCGTCTTTGGGAAACGACTTGGCAGTATGGTAGCATATCCGGGCCTCGTTGTCAAGCCGGGCTTTGTTTGGTCAGTTTCATCGGCGCTCGGCCTCCCCTTGGGCCCTCTCATTTGGCTGTCAGTCTAGAAGCCGTTCTTTCAACCCCCAAGGACATTCGTCCCCCTGAGGGATGATCTCGGTGCGAGTGGGGCTTCTGGTGTGATGTTCGCCACGTTGGAGCTGACAACGGATTTCAGTAGCGGATGAAGCAGATTAATTTAATCTGCTACTGAAATCTGCCGTCAGCTCGCCTCACCGCCTGCACAATCCTCTCTACGGTCAGCCCGTAGTGCGCCAGCAGCTCCTCCGGCTTGCCCGACTGCCCAAATCTATCTTCAATCCCCACGCGCACGAGTCTCAAGCCGTGCGCGCTCAACAGCTCTGCTAACGCCCCGCCCAAACCCCCAATCACCGAGTGCTCCTCGACGCTGACCGCCCCCCCGCCCGCTGCCCGCACATGCTCTACAATCCGCTCGTCGAGCGGCTTAAGCGTCGAGACGTTGAGCACTTGCGCCGCGATCCCCTCCCGCTCCAGAAGCTGCGCCGCTTGCAGACTGTAGTAGAGCATCAGCCCACAGGCGCAGATCGTGACGTCGCCCCCTTCTCGGACGATCTGGGCCTTCCCCAGCTCAAATTCATAGCTCTCATCGAAGACAACAGGGAAGGCCGCGCGCGCCAATCTCACATAGACCGGCCCGGGGTGCTCATAGATTCTGTGAATTGCTCTCTTGGCTTCGTAGTAATCGGCGGGGATGACGACGGTCATCTGGGGGAGTGCGCGCATCAGGGCCAAATCTTCGACGGTCTGGTGCGACGCGCCGTCCTCGCCGACGGTCAGCCCGCCGTGCGTGGCGACGATCTTGACGGGCAGCTTGTTGTACGCGATCGTCTGGCGGATCTGCTCAAACGCTTTTTCGACGAAGATCGCGAACGTCGAGACGAAGGGCTTCTTGCCGGAGAGGGCCAACCCCGCGGCCACCCCGATCATATTGGCTTCAGCGACGCCGAAGTCAAAAAATCGTTCGGGGAACTTCTCTTTGAACCAGCTTAAGCGAGTCGAGCCGGGCAGGTCCGCGGTCAACGCGACGATATCTCTATCTTTTGCGGCCAATTCTAAGAGCGCCTCGCCAAAGGCGTTGCGGGTTTCCAAAAACCTAACCCCTTGACTCCCCTCTCCGTGTCGGGGAGGGGTCTTGGTGCTCATCTTAAGTCCTCTCCCTTCAACCGCGCGCGCACGGCTTCCACCACTTCCTCAGCCAGCTGCGCAGCCTCTTCGGCAGCTTCGTGTGTATAGACTCTGGCCGGGATGCTCCCCGGCAGGCTGTTGGGGTAGCGCGTCGGCACGTAGTAGCCGTCTAGGATGGCCCAGCGCTGGGCATCCGTCGCGAACGTAGCCTCATACTGGGCGGCCTCGCGACATAGGCGTTCGACCGAATGGCCCAGCACGATCTCGCGCCCTTGGGCATAGAGAAACGCTTTCAGAGCCTTCTCGGCGACTTGCTGGGCGAGAAAGCACGCCAGATGATACGCCCCCTCGCGGGCAAGATGGCGCGTCCATTTTAAGTCTTCTTCGGCCTGTTCCAACCAGCGGCGTCCCTCTTCAGTCGGCTCTCTCATAGATGATCCGCCCCTGCGCCAAGGCGTGCCGAAGAAATCCGCGCTCCCGCGCTCGCGCAAACTCTTCCGGCGTGTACGCGATGATGTCTATATCTACGTTCAGATCAAGCAGCACGGCCAAGCGCCCGTAGAGCCACGCCGTGCGCCTGACTACATCGTGCTCGGAGCGCATAACGACGATTAAGTCAAGATCGGTGCAGAGATCGCGTCGCCCGTGCAGATACGATCCAAAGAGCCAGGCGCGCTCGACTTCTGCTATCTGGGTGAACGCCTTGGGCAGGGCCGTTACGACGCGCGCCAGGGCGTTCCCATAGCGAAGGCGCTCTCGATCGAGAGCGCTTGATCTCCCCTCTCCGTGTCGGGGAGGGGCTGGAGGAGGGGTCTTCGCGCTCATCGCTTCAGCTTCCCCCAATCAGCGAGAAACTGCTGCAACCCTAAATCTGTTAAAGGATGCTCAAAGAGCTTCTCAAAGACAGCGTAGGGCATGGTCGCGATATCGGCGCCCATCAACGCGGCCTCGACCACGTGCATCGGATGGCGCACGCTCGCCACGATGACTTCTGTGTCAAAGCCATAATTGTCGAAGATCTGAACGATCTGGGAGACGAGATCCATGCCGTCCTCGCTGCGGTCGTCGAGCCGCCCCACAAACGGGCTGACGTAGTCGGCCCCCGCTTTGGCCGCGATCAGCGCCTGAGTTGGCGAGAAGACGAGCGTGACGTTCGTGGGAATACCTTCTTCAGAGAGTCTTCGGACGGCCTTCATGCCCTCGCGGGTCATGGGAATCTTGACGACGATCTTCTCGTCAAGTTCGGCCCACTGACGGGCTTCTTTGAGCATCCCTTCGCAGTCGGTGCTGAGCACCTCGGCGTTGACGGGACCGTCCACGACCGCGCAAATCTCTTTCAGGACTTGGATGGGGTCGCGCCCTTCTTTAGCCAAGAGAGTGGGGTTGGTAGTAACGCCATCTAAGACGCCCATCTCGTGGGCTTGAGCGATCTCTTTCACGTTGGCGGTGTCGAGAAAGAATTTCATAGCTACACCTCTGGCCCTCACCCCCGTCCCCTCTCCCGTAGGTGATCTACGGGAGAGGGGTGGCCGCAGGCCGGGGTGAGGGCCTTCAGCCATCATAGCGCAAAGCGCGGATTCTTGCCAAGTTCGTCGGATCAGATTGCTCGTCGTCCTTGGGGGTCTCCAAGATAAACGGCTTCTCGCGCAGATCTCTATGATTGACGATCAGACGAAAGCCCTCAGCCCCAATATGCCCCTGCCCGATGTGCTCGTGTCTGTCTCTGCGCGCTCCCAGGGGGAACTTGGAGTCGTTCAAGTGTAGGAGCAAGACGCGCTCCAGCCCGATTTCCCGCTCAAGCTCTGCGAGCATCTTCTCTAGCCCCTGGGGCGTCGTGAGGTCATAGCCGGCAGCCCACGCATGACACGTATCTACGCAGACCCCAACGCGCTCCTTCTGGGTGATATGCCGGAGCACAAAGCCCAGCTCCGCAAACGTCGCGCCCAGCTCCGTCCCCTCGCCCGCAGAGTTCTCTAATAAAATCTTAACGTCGGGGGCGCGTTGGGCTGGCGGGCTGGCGAGCACAGCGTTAATCGCCTCGACGATGCGCTCTAGGCCCTGCTCGACGCCCTGCCCAAGATGCGCCCCAATGTGGGTGTTGACGTGGGGGATGTTCAGCTCTCCGGCACGCTGGACTTCGTCCTTGAGGGCTTGCACCGAGAGCTGAAAGTTTTTGGGGTTGGGCGAGGCCAGATTAATTAAATAAATCGTATGGATGACGGCGTACTCGATGCGCGTGCGCTGGCGCTGCTCGATGAACTTTTTCGCCTCTTCAGGTTTGAGCGCGCCCATCTTCCAGCTACGAGCGTTGTGCGAAAATATCTGCAGCGCGTTGATCTGTAATTCTTGCGCGCGCGCGACCGTCTGCTCCAGCCCGCCAGAGATCGACAAGTGACAGCCGAGGAGCATCCTCAAGGCCCTCCACGCTGAAGCTCAAGAAGTTGGACAAGGCACTTTTCAACCTCATGAAGATCTGAAGGGGTGAGCGCACCAAGTCTTCGACGCACGAGGGCTTTATGC
This sequence comes from Candidatus Bipolaricaulota bacterium, assembly GCA_025057405.1. Lineage (GTDB taxonomy): Bacteria > Bipolaricaulota > Bipolaricaulia > RBG-16-55-9 > DRXL01 > SKYB132. The sequence goes on from JANWXV010000008.1 coordinate 4,497, forward strand.
AAGGTGAGCAGTTTGCCTACGCGGACAACAGAAGGCCCCAGCAAACCAGCGCTCTGCCAATCTTGCAGAGAGTAGTCCGTGAAAAGGCTAGCCTGTTGGCTAGTAATCGCTGCGATGACCACATCGTGACCGCTCTGGTGAAAACGATCTCCACTGAGAACAAGAGCGAGCCTTTGACGCTGAGCACTCAAATCCGTGAAGGGGAATGGCACAAGCACGACGTCCCCGCGATTATAGCTGGTCATAGCGAGCATCTTCGTCGTTATTCCAGAAATCGAAAGCAGCTTCGGCCATCTTCAGCCAATCCAGCTCTTCCCCCAAGAGCACGTGAGGCAGTCGCTCAAGAAGCTGGCGCTGCTCTTCTGGCCCTAAGTCCGCGATCTTTTGCAAAATCTCTTCTACAAGATCAGCCTTCATGACGACTCACCCCAGCGATTATAGTCTTGCGAACGCCTACCGTCAAAAGCCAAAGAGCGCTTGTGCGTTCCGGGTTGTCGCCTCGGCGACCTCGTCAACCGAGACTCGCTTGACCTGCGCGACTGTTTGGGCGACGTGGCGCACGAAGCTCGGCTCGTTGCGCTTGCCGCGCATCGGCACCGGTGCCAGATACGGAGCGTCCGTCTCGACCAATAATCTCTCTAATGGGATTTGAGCGACGGCCTCGCGCAGGGGTTGAGACTTCTCAAACGTGACGATCCCGTTGACCGATAGATAAAAACCCAGATTGAGCAGCTTTTGTGCTAGTGCCCAATCCCCGGTGAAGCTGTGCACGACGCCGCGCACGCGGGGGTGCTCTGAGAGAATCTTGAGGAGATCGTCAGCAGCGTCGCGCAGATGGATCACGACGGGCTTATTCAGCTCTTGCGCGAGCGCCAGCTGCGCCCGAAACGCCTTCTGTTGGCTCTGGCGTGGCGCGTACTCTTTAAAGTAGTCTAGTCCGATCTCGCCGAGGGCGACGACTTCGGGTTGGCTGAGCAACCGGCGCAGCTGCTGGAGCGTCTCGTCTCCGGAGAACTGCTCGGCGTGATGGGGATGAATCCCCGTGGTGCAGCGTAGCTCGTACTGGCGCGCGATCTCCAGGGTCTTCCAACCCGATGGGATGTCCGTCGCGATGGAGATTATGGTGACGTGGGCGTCTAGGGCGCGGCGCACGACGTGCTCGCGATCAGCGTCAAATTGGGAATTGTCCAGATGGGCGTGGCTGTCAATGAGCATAGAGGGCTACTTCTGATGGCGCTTCCGGTAGTCCCTGATGATTGTGGGCAATGTGATCGCCAGCACGGTAGCAACCATCGCCAGCAAAAAGAAGAGCAACCCCCAAGTCTTCTCGGTCATGCTTTACGCCTCCCTAGTCAAGAAATAGCTGGCCACGTACAAGCTGACAAACGCAATGACTCCCAACGCGAAGACGATAGCTTCGAACCGCTCCGCAACAAATTGCCCGATTACCAACGCACCGCCGATGATGTGCGCCAGATCAACAGCTTTATCGGCGTAGAACTCCTTCTGCTTGGGACTCATAGCGCGCTCTCAGTATAGCACGAAGTGCGGCGCTCTGCTCACTCAAACTCCCGCAGCGCTTGGGGCAGCGCGCGCAGCACATCCGAGGCGATCATGCCGCGCTCCCCTAGATCAGGCTTCATCAGATCGGCTGCCCGCCCGTGCACATATACCGCACAGACGCTGGCTGTCATGCTGTCAAGCCCCTGGGCCAGCAAGCCGCCTAGACAGCCCGTCAGCACGTCACCCGAGCCACCACTGGCGAGGCCCGAATTGCCCGTCGAATTCAGAAAGACTTCGCCGTCGGGGGTCGCGGTCACCGTGGGGACCCCCTTGAGCACCAGTACGCTGTGAAGCTGTTTCGCTGTCTCACGGGCGACGCCCACCCGATCCGACTCGATCTCGATGACGCCCTTGGAAATCAGACGCGAGAGTTCTCCCGGATGGGGCGTGAGCACGGTTGGGGCAGTGCGTTTGGCAAGTAGCTTCTCGGCTTCGGCTCCCAGAGCGTTCAGCCCGTCGGCGTCGAGCACCAACGGCTTGCTGGCTTGTGCGACAAGCTGTTGCACTGTCTTGACGGTCTGCGGGTGTCGGCCCAGCCCCGGCCCCACCACCAGCACGTCTTTGTCCTCGAGCATCTCCAAGATTTTAAGGAGCGCTGAAGACGCGAGAGCGCCGTCTGCGTCGGGCAAGCCAAGTTTAATGACTTCGGTGAGCTTGGCCTCCATCGCGGGCAAGAGACTTTCAGGAACGGCTAAATAGACCAAACCTGCGCCCGCGCGCAGCGCCGCTTCGGCCGTCAATGCCGCTGCGCCTGTGTAGCCCCGCGAGCCAGCGACAACTAACACTTTGCCGTAGTCCCCCTTGTGACTATACGACTCGCGCGGGGGCAGGCGCTCGCCTACCCAGCTCGCCTTCACCCACGTCATCATGCTGGCATACTGGTCTATCAGCCTGCTGGGATAGCCGATGGGCCGAACGACCAGCTCGCCGACGTACTGGCGTCCGGGATAGAGCAAGAGTCCGAGCTTGGGCAGCTCAAACGTCACGGTCAAGTCCGCACAGACCGCCGGGCCGAGCACGTGCCCCGTGTCGGCTTCGACCCCCGATGGGATGTCTATCGCGCAGACGAACGCTGAGCTTAAATTCATAAGCTCGATGGCTTCGGCAGCAAGCTCGCGGGCTGCGCCGCGAAATCCCGTGCCGAAGATCCCGTCTATCACGATATCAGCGTTGGCGATGGCCTGAGCGAGTTTGGGCATCTCTTTGGATTTCATATAGCACTGAATCGGGAAGCCCAGCTTGCCCAGTATATCAGCTTGCTGGCGTGTCTCCCCTGAGAACTCTTTGGGGTTGCTCAGGGCGTGCACGTGTACAGAAGCGCCCAGATCGAGCAGCCTCCGCGCAATGACTAATCCATCGCCGCCGTTGTTGCCCTTGCCGATCACGATGACGATCTTCTTGCGAGCAATATCAGAGAAGCGTGCGCACAGCTCCTCGACGACAACGCGCCCGGCGCTCTCCATCAAGACCAAGCTGGGGATGCCCAGCCCTTCGATCGCTTGGCGATCCAACTCGGCCATCTGCGCCCCGGTGAGGACTTTCATAACAACGCCTCAACGAACTCGTCGGCTTTGAACTCGCGCAAGTCGTCGGCGCGCTCGCCGACACCGATGAGCTTGATGGGCAGCTTCAGTGCGCTCGCAATCTGAACGATCGCGCCGCCCTTGGCCGTGCCGTCCAATTTCGTCACCACGATCCCCGTTACAGAAACAGCTTCGTGAAAGAGCTTCGCTTGGGCAATCGCGTTCTGCCCCGTCGTGCCGTCTAAAATTAATAAGCGTTCGTCAATAGCGCGCCCCAGACGCTTCTCTACGACTCTATTGATCTTTTTGAGTTCTTCCATCAAGTTGTGCTTGGTGTGCAGCCGCCCGGCTGTGTCGATGAAGAGTGCGTCGGCGTGCTCGCGCAGCGCGCGCTCGACGGCATCGAACGCTACTGCTGAAGGATCGGCGTTGGCGTGGTGCTTGACAAGCTGCGCCCCCACGCGCTCCGCCCAAATCCCCAACTGCTCAATGGCAGCAGCGCGAAACGTGTCCCCCGCAGCCAAAATAATCTTTCGCTTGCCAAAGTCGTCTCTCAGATGCTGAGCGAGCTTCGCAATCGTTGTCGTCTTGCCGGAGCCGTTCACCCCTAATATTAAGAAGACCGTGGGCTGGCCGTCCGTTCTGAGATGGAGCGCGCCTTCGGCGGGACGCAAGCGCTCTTTGAGGATCTCTTTCAGAAGCTCTATCACGTGCGAAGAGTCTTGCACGCCGCGGGCGGCAGCGCGAGCCTTGAGCGCCTGCACAATTTCGGTTGTCGCATCTACACCGACGTCGGCCGTGATGAGAATCTCTTCAAGCTCAGCGAGCAACGCGTCGTCCAGACGCCGCCCCGGCTGCAAGACTTGCGCGAGCTGCCCCACCAGCTGCTCTTTGGTCTTCTTGAGCCCGTCCTTGAGTCGTTGAAACCAGCTCATAGTTGGTCTATAGAGTCTAAGAGTCCATAGAGTCTATAGAGTCTATAGAGTCCTCACATTCTCTCCGGGGCTTTCAGCCCCAAGAGCGCAAATGCGCTCTCTAAGACCATCTGCACGCCCCGACAGAGCGCCAGTCGTGCGTGCATCAGTTCGGCGTTGGTTTCGTCCAACACGCGATGCTTCTCGTAAAAATCGTGAAAGATTCCCGCTAATTCGTGCAGATAGACAGCGATGAAGTGCGGCGCTAAGTGCTCCGTCGCGTCGCGCACGATCTGGGGAAACTCGTCGAGCTTTTTGATGAGCGCCAGCTCCTCTTGAGCACCCAAAGCCCCCAAAGACTCTATAGACCCTATAGACTCTCTAGACTTGTCAAATATGCTCCGAATGCGCGTGTAGGCGTACATCACGTAATAGACGGGGTTGTCTTTGGACTGTCTCTTCGCCAAGTCCAAGTCAAACTGGACGTGCGAGTCGGCGCTGCGCATCAGCAGAAAGTAGCGCACGACGTTGACCGAGAAGTCTTCGCGGGTCTGCTCGCTGTCGAGCGTGGGATCAAGCTCGACCGTGCTCTTGATCTCGTCAATGAGTTCGTCTATGGTGACGAAGGTAGCCATGCGCTTGGACATCTTGACGGGCTGTCCGCCGCGCAAGAGATTGACCCATTGGTGAATGAGCACGTGAATCTTGTCGGGGTTGCATTCTTTGGGGAGTTTGCCGCCCTCCCAGAGCGCCCGTACGGCCGCGAGCACGTCTTGGTAGGTATCTTGATGGTCTGCGCCGAAGATATCTATAATCAGATCAAACCCGCGCAAGAGCTTGTTGGCGTGGTAGGCCATGTCGGGAAGCCTGTACGTTGGCTCGCCGGTGTGACTGCGTACCAGCACCCTGTCTTGCGGGCGTCCCAGGGCGGTGGCCTTGAACCAGATCGCCCCGTCTTTTTCGTAAGCGAAGCCCAGCTCGCTCAGCCACTGCAAGACCTGAGCGTTGGTCACCGAAGCTAGGGCATTCTGGGTGTCATGGGCGTACAACCATGTCTCGTTGTAATAGATGTCGAAGACACGCTCTGGGGGCAAGCGAAAGAGCCGACTGAGCGTGCGCCTGATCTCCGAGAAGAGATCAGTTTCGGCAAATTCTTTGAACTGCTCGACGCTCGCTGTGGCCCAGCTTGTGTCATGCCTCTTTTGGATCTCTCTTGCGATCTCGTAGATATACTCCCCGTGGTAGCCCTCTTCGGGGAAGGGCACGGGCTGGCCCAAGAGTTCCAAGTAGCGTGCTCTGACGGATTCGCCCAAGAGCTTCATCTGTCTTCCGGCGTCGTTGTAGTAGTATTCTCGGGTCACGTCGTAGCCGGCGTTCTCTAGGAGTCTGGAGATGACATCGCCCAGCACTGCTTGGCGACAATGCCCAATCGTCAATGGGCCGGTGGGGTTGGCGCTGACAAACTCGACCAGAGCACGCCGGCCCCGCCCCATCTCCAATTTCCCGTAATGATATTCTTGCTCTAAGATCTCCCGCAGCGCGTGTTGGACGGTCTCCGGCTGGAGAAAGAAATTGATAAACCCCGGCCCGACGACTTCGACCCTCTCGAAGGGACTTTTATCCAGATGGGCCACGATCTTCTCGGCGATCTGGCGCGGGGACGCGCCGGGCCTCTGGGCTTTGAGCGCAAACGCGATGTTGCTCGAAAAGTCCCCAAATTCGGGCTTATCCGGGACGGTCACTTCTGGCGTGATCTCAGCCCAACCCAGACTCGCTAAACTCTCACACAAGCGCTCTTGCACTAGCGCGCGCAGCATCACGGGCAGGTCACCCTCTCTGGATTGTACGCGTCTATGAGTCTATCAAGAAAATAGCGAATGCGCTCCTCGATCTGCGGCGTGATCTCTTCGGCGTCGAAGGTGTCTAAGCGCCCCCAGGCCGTCAGCGCGATCTTCTGATCTAAGAGCGCGTAGGGCGCCAAGATCACTTTGCAGTACTTATCGGGTTCGAAGGTGCGCAGCCGCCCGATCAATCGCTTCAAGCCCTCGGCAACGGGATCGGGCAGGGCCGGACTCTCTACAGGCCGATACTGCACGAGCACCCCGCCGCGCCGCAACATATGCACTTGGATCTCGTGGGGCAGCGGGGCATCGTGAATCCCCCAGCCCACGCCCGCGCGGGCATACGGCCCCGACGTCGGCGGCAGCGAGTTATACTGAACCGTCTCGCCCGCGCGCAGCGCATAGATCGGCTGCTGAATAGGGATAGCAATCCCCGGCTTGCTCCACCAGAGTTGATAAGCCCCCCAGCCCGCAAGCACCAGCAGCCCTAGGGCTACAAGCCCCAGCATCCTCCAGCGGCGCAGGCGTCGCTGAAACTCCGAGAGCCGTTCGCGCCTGCGCGGCCGCGCCATCTGTCTCATGCGCTCTTCTCTCTCTTACTCTTACTTATTATTATCTATATTATCTCTATGAGCTTGCCCCAAAGCTGATCAGATTATATCATAGAGCGCTCAATACCCAAAAGCGCAAGCACACCGAAGGAGGGCCGACGATGGCCGAGTACGCTCAGATTCTGCAGTTGGCCGATCAACCGTGGGAGAAGGGGATCTCCCCGACGATCTGGCAGAAGCCGATGTGGACGCGCGCCGACTCCAACTCCCACGCGCAGATGATGCTGGTGAAGATGGCCCCGGGCGGGACTTCTCCGGCCCATCGCCATCCCCATCCCCAATTGTTCTATGTGATTTCCGGGACGGGGATCGCCCGACTTGATGGCGTCGAACACGCGCTCAAGCCCGGCTCGGTCGTGCGCGTCCTCAACGGCGAGCTGCACGACTTTGTCAACACGGGTTCTGAAGAGTTAGTGATGATCGAGATGCAGATCTTCGATATCAAGATTGACTTGAAGAGAGTCTTAGAGCAGGCGAAGAGATAAGAGCAAGGAGAGGCCCTCACCCCGCCCTACGGGCACCCCTCTCCCGTAGGTCCGGGAGAGGGGCTGGGGGTGAGGGCCTGTAAGGAAGACTATGAATCTCCAGACTTGGTTCTTGGCGACGCGGCCGTGGTCGTTCTCCATGACGGCGATCTCGGTGGGCGTGGGCGGGGCGCTCGCCGCGCTCCATCAATCTTTTGATCTCTGGCTCTTTCTTGTGACGCTCGTCGGCGCGATAGCCGTCCACGCCGCAACGAATCTCATCAATGACTATTTTGACTATAAGCGCGGAGTAGATCGTCCGGGAGCGCCGACGACCCTCTATCGCCCGCACCCCTTAGTGCAAGGGCTGATCGCTCCTCATGCTGTCTTGAGGGTCAGCTTGGGACT
>JANWXV010000090.1 GCA_025057405.1 Candidatus Bipolaricaulota bacterium
TCGGTGCCCAACAGCCCGACGACGCGCTCGCGGATGACTTCAGCTGTCTCGGCGATCATATCTATGATGGGGATACCAACCGAGCGCTGCAGATCAGCGAGAAAGACGTGAGCGGTGTTGCAGGGGATTGCGATCAGATCGGCTCCCATGCGCTCCAGCGTGCGCGCGCTTGCGATTAAACTCGGTCGGGGATCGGGGCCATCTCCCAAGATAAAAGACCCGCGATCGGGAATCTGAGGATGGTTGTCTATGAGAATGCGCAGATGGTCTTGATCGCACTGCGCTGGGGTTTGGGAGACAATTCTGCGAAAGAGTTCGACCGTTGCGGCGGGGCCCATGCCCCCTAAGATGCCAATCGTTTTTCTCTCCATGCGGAAGCGCATTGTAGGGGCGCACGGCCTTCTGCCCCTACGCCCCTCGTCCTTCCCCGCACAGGACTTGGTACCCCTTCAATGTCCCCTCTGTCCTTCGCTTCTCTGGAAGAGAGTGTATACTCTGACTGCTATGAGAGCGCGTCCCGCGATGTCTGAAGCCCTGATAGACTTGAAACAGCTTGAGCGCAATATCGCTGCGGTGCGTGCTCATCTGGCTCCTCACGTGAAGATTCTCTTTCCTGTGAAGGCCGACGCTTACGGCCACGGCGCGGTCGAGATCGCGCGCACGGCCGAGCGTGCCGGGATAGACTATCTGGGTGTGGCCAACATCGGGGAGGCGCTGGAGCTGCGCGCCGCGGGGATTCAGCTCCCCATCTTGATTCTCGCTGCTTCTCGTCTTGCTCATATCTCCGAGCTGCTCAGCATAGACGTAGATATATCGCTGTCGAGCCTAGAGTTTGCGCGGGCGCTCAACGCCGAGGCGATGCGTCAAGCCAAGCGGGCGAAAGTCCAGCTTAAAGTAGATACAGGGATGGGGCGCAACGGGGCCCTGCCCCACGAAGCTCTACACCTCTGTCGCGCGATCTCCGAGATGCCCGGTATTCAAATGACCGGCATCTTCTCGCACTTTGCGAGTTCTTACAGCACAGACCCCGACGATCAAGCCTTCACCCGCAATCAGATCGCTGTCTTCAACGAGCTGCTCGCTCAGCTTGACCGAGAGGGGCTTCTTCCGCCGCTGCGGCACATCGCCAACAGCTCTGGATTGGTGCAGTACGAGCAAGAAGTGACGACGGGTTACTATAACATGGTCCGACCGGGGATTCTCTTTTACGGCTATCCGGAAGTCCGGCGTCCTTGGACGGAGCCGGTCAAGCCGATCTTGAGGATGCGCAGTTGGGTCGTCACGGTGAACGAGCTGCCGCCGGGGAGCTTCATTGGCTACGGACGACGCTTTCAAACCAAGCGAAGATCGAAGATCGTCACGGTGCCGGTGGGGTATGCCGATGGCGTGATCTGGCTCTTGGCCAACGTGGGGGAGGTCATCCTTCACGGTCGGCGTGCGCCCATCGTGGGGGCGATCTCGATGGATCAGATCACGGTGGACGTCACCGAGATCCCCGACGTCAAGATCGGCGACGAAGTCGAGTTGATCGGCCCGCAGATGACAGCCGAAGAGATCGCACGCAAGATCGGCGCGAACTTCAGCGAAGTCGTGCTGACGGCGCTCTCCAAGCGCGTGGCGCGCGTCTATCTTTAATCGGGCCAGCTCTCTTCTAGGCGCTCCATCTCTTTGAGGACATCTTTGATCTTGAGCTGCATGACAAAGAGAGAGACGTCAATCTCGGCCCACTGCTCGGCGAACTCATCGCTGTCGGGGTCTTGGATCTGCCGGATTGCGTCCAGCGCGGCCAGGTAGCGCTGGCTGTATTCGGCGATCTCGTCCCAAAGCACCTGAATGACGTTGGAGATGACGGAAGAGGGTTCGAGCACAGCTAAGGCTTGCTGCGCTTTAGCTTTCTTTGAAGCCGCTCGATCTGCGCGCGATACTCTCTTGCGGAGGTCTTTGGTCTTGCCCATCCGCTGGCTAGTATACTCTGATACCCTAGCTCTTGCCAATCTAAAGCGTCTGAATCACGGAAGGCACGGAGAAGCACGGGAGACACGGAGGAACAACTTCCGTGTCTTCTGTGACTTTTTCAGTGCTTGCCGTGATGCAAGGTCTCTCTTGCCAAGCTCAGTGCTCATCGCTTATAATGCTCTGCAAGGAGGACTCTATGGCTGTCGCTGCTCCTACAGAGATCTGCGCCTCGCGCGGGACTCGATTGCCCTACTGGAGAGTGTAAGACGAAAGTGCTATGACGCCGATCAAGACAGAACACCCGTATATTGTCAAGGTGCCAGGGGTACGCGGGGGTAAGCCGATCATCGCTGGGACCCGTATCCCCATCTGGCTCCTCATCGCCAATTGGAAGCAGGGCTGCTCTCCAGAAGAGATTCTGGAACACTATCCCCAACTGACTCTCGCACAGCTCTACGATGCCCTCAGTTATTACTATGACCACCCTGACGAGATCGAAGCTCAAATTCGGGAGCACGATTTATCTGAGGACGAACTCACCCGTCTCCAAGCCCAATGGCCGCCCCGAAGCTCTACCTAGATGAAGATGTCTCGCCCAAGGTCGCAGAGGCTCTCCGCCGGCAGGGGTTTGATGTGATCCATGCACTGGAAGTCGGACGAGTGGGCGAGAACTACTCTGATGAAGCTCAACTTGAGTATGCCGCTTCCCATCAACGTGTTATCTTCAGCTACAACCGCGTTGAGTTCGAGGAACTGGCAGCTAGATGGTTCATTGCAAAACGAGAACACTGGGGCATTGTGCTATCACCACGCCAATATTCTCTGAAGAGACTCAAGATACTTCTGGGCAAACTCGCGGAGTTTCTCAAAGAAAACGACTCTACAGCGTTGCGAAACCAATTGCGCTATATCTGATTTCCGTGTCTTCTGTGACTTTTTCAGTGCTTGCCGTGATGCAAGGTCTCTCTTGCCAAGCTCAGTGCTCATCGCTTATAATGCTCTGCAAGGAGGACTCTATGGCTGTCGCTGCTCCTACAGAGATCCGTGCCCCGCGTGGCACGCGCTTAAGCTGCAAAAGCTGGCTCACCGAAGCCCCGCTGCGAATGTTAATGAACAATCTCGACCCCGAGGTCGCTGGAGACCCCGCCAACTTGATCGTCTATGGGGGAACGGGCAAAGCTGCCCGATCTTGGGAAGACTTTTGGGCGATTGTCAATACGCTCAAAGAATTAGAACTCGACGAGACGCTTCTCGTACAGTCTGGAAAGCCCGTCGCGGTCTTCAAAACCCATCCCGATGCCCCAAGAGTGCTCATCGCGAACTCGCTCCTGGTGCCCCACTGGGCGACGTGGGAGAAGTTCCGAGAACTAGAGCGCAAGGGCTTAATCATGTACGGCCAGATGACCGCCGGCAGTTGGATCTACATTGGGACTCAGGGGATTCTGCAGGGCACGTATGAGACGCTCGCGTCTGTCGCGAAGCAGCACTTTGGCGGTTCGCTCAAGAGTAAGTTCGTGCTCTCGGCGGGCTTGGGGGAGATGGGCGGTGCTCAGCCGTTGGCGATCACGATGAACGAGGGCGTCGGGTTGATCGTCGAGATCAACCCTGAAAAGATCGAGCGTCGTCTCAAGACTAATTATCTTGACACTTGGACGCACGATCTCGATGAAGCCCTCGCTCTTGTGAGAGAGTACAAAGAGTCCGGACGTGCGATCTCAATTGGGCTGTTGGGCAACGCTGCGGATGTCTACCCGGAGCTTGTGCACCGCAAGATCATCCCCGATGTCGTGACCGATCAAACGTCAGCACACGATGAACTCCACGGCTACGTCCCCGGCGGCATGAGCTACGACGAAGCGTTACGATTGCGCCGTGAGAATCCCCAAAAATATATCGAGCTGTCGTTTGCATCCATGGTTCGACACGTGCAGGCGATGATTGACATGCAGAGGGCGGGCGCGGTCGTCTTTGATTATGGGAATAACTTACGCGGGCAGGCCCAGCGAGGCGGCCATCCCGATC
>JANWXV010000091.1 GCA_025057405.1 Candidatus Bipolaricaulota bacterium
AACGAAGCCTCGATCTTTACGCTCTCGCTCAACATTCAGACCGTCGCGCAGTACGAAGCGTATGTGCGCAATCTCTTTCGCGGGCTGGCCAATCAAGTGCTAGCGCTCTATCCCGCGGCGGCCTATCCCAGTCCTAAAGCCGCGCTCGACGCGCTGCTCTCGGATGTCTTTTTTGTCTGCCCGACGCGTCGGTTCGTGCGCGATGTTTCAAAGTATCAGCCCAAGACGTTTCTCTATCACTTCACGTATGTGACACGGGCGGCGGCCCAAGCGGGGTTAGGGGCGTTTCACGGCTCGGAGATCCCCTTCGTCTTCGGGAACGCGGCAAACCCGACTCCCCAAGAACGAGCGCTTTCCAACTCTATGATGATGTACTGGACGAGCTTCGCCAAGATCGGCGATCCCAACGACGGCGCAGTGCCAAGATGGCCCGCGTATACGCTCAGCGAAGACCCGCATCTGCAGCTCGACATCCCGATCAGAGCCGATAAGAACTTGCGCAAGCCGTACTGCGATTTCTTTGAAAGCATCAACAGACCATAAACTTAGGAGAGGAGAAACTGTGAAATATACACTGTGGTTCGCAGCCGTTGGCTTGAGCGTCTGTATAGCAGCAGTCTTGAACCTAGTAGCAAGCAACAATAACACCGTGCAGGGCCAAGCTGCGACTCCGCCAGCGTTCACTCCCAACGATGTCCGAGTCGGTGACCCGGCTGTGAGTTACGCGAATGTCGAGTTCACGGCTGACGGACAGTATATGGTGTGGTTTGAACAGACCACCGATGGAACGGGACTGGGGGCCGTCTGGCACTGCGCCGTGAACCCTGAGACTGCTGAGTTCATCCCCCCGGACTGCAAGGGCTTTCGGGCTTTTGAGAGCACCTCATGGGGAAGAGCCAACCCCGGCATGGATGCCAATGGCCCGTATTATGTAGGCATGGATCGGCAGGGTCGTCTGATCTTGGTCCGTCCCACCGGACCTACGACCGGCACTGCTGCTGTACTCCCTACGCCGATAGACCTCACACGACGAGCCTTCTACCCCACCGATTTGCCCCACCAAAAGAAGGGCTATGTCTTCTGGATCAAGAACGAGCGTGTCCCCGGCAGCGGCACCGACCCACGAAACCGCTGGGTCGAACTGCAATATCTTGATCTTTCTGAGCCTACCCAGATCAGAGTCATCGAACGGCAAGAGAGACCGCAGCGCGGCTTTGCGCCGATGGATGTCGGCTTTGTCCGCTGGTTCCGAGGCAAACCGTCCATAACCTACGGAGCGTTAGCCAAGAACAGTTATGTCCAAGTGCGGGAATTTGATCTAACACGGCCTAACCCTATGCCGCGCGACGTCACGGACGATCCCCACAGCAAGATCGACCCGTTCCCGTGGGTATTCCACGATCAAGACATCTTGCTGCCCGGACTCGATGCAAGAGCGATCACTGGGGTCTACGTGCGCTCGTCGGGCGCTCTGAAGTTTACCCTCGCTGAGACTATTACCCCATCTGGCTCGGCTTTAGCCAACCCCAGCCTCGCTCAGTCCAACGAGCCGATTGTCTGGGGTGGCAAAGCCTACACGGCTTATCAAATCAACGAAGCCAGTGCAGGCTTTTTTCAAACTGCCTTCAGTCAGACGGGAGAGATTTGGCTCTCTACCGTGTTACAATCGCCGCCGCAACAATGGCAGATCTCGGAGAACTCTGATACAGCCAAGGCTGAACCGGAGCCGTATGTTGGGAGATCACGAGTCTGGGTCTTCTACAGCGCGCTCCCCAAGGGGGCCAATCCCCTCACGACCACGTGGAGCCTGCGTCGAGCCGACACACCGCTAAGGCGCTCCGAATAAAACAAGAGAGAGGGTTTATGCTCGGTTTTGCACGCCAATCATGGCTAGTGCTGGTGCTGCTTGGAATCGCCGTTGGGCTTCTCTCTCACGCGTCTCCTGCTCTGTGGCAGCCACTCCCGATCACCGGCATAGACGTTCCCGGACTGAGCGAATTAGACCGTCTAATGGCGCGCTTCATGATTCAGCACCACGTCGTCGGCGGAGCGTTAGCGGTCGCTAAAGACGGGCGCTTGATCTACGCACGGGGCTTTGGATTTTCTGATAAAGAGACAAATCAATCGGTGCAGCCCGACTCGCTCTTTCGCATCGCTAGCGTCTCCAAGCCCATCACAGCAGTTGCTGCTCTGAAACTCTACGAAGAGGGCAAGCTCGATCTCAACGCAAAAGCGTTTTCTCTCTTGAGTGATCTTCAGCCCCCTCCGGGGGCCAGCCCAGACCCTCGCTTACAAGAGATCACTGTTCGTCAACTCTTGCAGCACGCCAGCGGGCTGGTGCGCAGTGGCTTTGGCGCATCTCGCGAGAACATCGAAGCTGCGCACGCCCTCGGCGTGACGCCTCCGGCCAGCTCCGAAACGATCGTTCGCTACGGATTGACAAGACCTCTAGATTTTGCCCCCGGAACCCGCGCCGGCTACTCTACGCTCGGCTACGTTGCGCTCGGGCGCGTGCTCGAGCGCGTCCAAGAGCGCAAGTACGAAGAGTATGTGAAACAGCGCGTGCTCGCTCCTGCGGGCGTGAGCCGGATGCAGATCGGAGAGACGCTCCCTCACGAACGCATCTCAGGGGAGGTGCGCTACTATGACGCTCCGGGAGCGCCTTTGGCTCCCTCGGTCTATCCTCCTCACTCTTTGCTCCCCCGACCCTATGTCTTCTATCTCAAAGGCGTCGAGAGCGGCGGCGGATGGATTGCTTCTTCTATAGATCTTTTGCGATTCGTGACGACGATAGATGGCCAGCGGCCTCCAGCGCTGCTCAAGCCCGAGACGGTCGCGCTGATGACGGCGCGCCCGGATCGTCCCGATGCCGTCAATGCTCCGGTGTACTTTGGGATGGGCTGGGTCATCCGACAGACGAATCTCGGCGTCGAGTGGCAGCACAACGGGAGTCTTATCGGCGCACGCAGCTTGCTGGTGCGACGCGCGGATGGCGTTGCGTGGGCTGTTCTTTTCAATGCAGAGCCTTCGAGCGATAGTATGCTTGCAGAGCTGGATCGAGAGATCTCTCAAATACTCGACAGAGTGAAAGAGTGGCCAACGCACGATCTCTTCAGCCAGTACCCTTAAGATACTGCGAGCATCGTCACAGCTAGAGAGTGAGCAACAGTTGCACAGCGGGGGCATCTCTGGATAAATAGAGCGATTACAGACAGGAGGAGACAGATGATACAGCGATCAAAGATGAAACGATGGAGTGTTCTTGGAATGCTACTGATCTTGGCGTTTGCGACTGCGTGCGTTATCTCTGGTCAACAGCCCCAGCCCGTTGACCCGTGCAGCGTGCAGGCCCCCGCGACCGTCTCCCAGATAGAACTGCAGCAGATCGCGACGGGCTTCGCGCGCCCGGTCTATGTAACCCACGCCGGCGACGGTTCGGGTCGCCTGTTCGTCGTCGAGCAAGCTGGAATTATTAAGATCATTCGCGATGGGCGAACGCTTGCGACCCCGTTTTTGGACATCCGCGACCGAGTCGAGATGGGCGCGCGCATGAGCGACGAGCGCGGGTTGCTCAGCGTCGCCTTTCATTCCAAATACAAAGAGAACGGACGCTTCTTTGTCAATTACACAGCGCGCAAGCAGAACGTTCTTAAGTCGGTCATCGCGGAGTACAAAGTCTCTCCAACCAATCCCGACATCGCCGACCGCACAGAGAGAGTCCTTCTAGAAGTAGATCAGCCGTTTGCCAATCACAACGGGGGACTGAATAAATTTGGCCCCGATGGGTTTTTGTATATTGGGTTGGGCGACGGCGGCGCCGCGGGCGATCCCCTCAACGCCGGGCAGAGTCTCGACACGCTCTTGGGGAAAATTCTGCGCATTGACGTCGAGAGAGACCCCTACGCGATTCCCCAAGACAACCCCTTCGTCGGTCAAGCCAACG
>JANWXV010000092.1 GCA_025057405.1 Candidatus Bipolaricaulota bacterium
GTACTTCCCAGATTTATAGAGCAACTTGCGTTGCTTCAAATCGTGAATAATTACAGCGTCGGCGTCCTTGACGAACTGCCCCTGAGCCAGCGCAAATCTTTCGGTGAACTTGCCCTCTAAATCTACGGGATTGACGAACGGCAGTTTTTCTATCTGCCCCAGCTGATAGTCTTCTTCACCGAACGCCGGGGCGATATGCACAATCCCCGTGCCGTCCTCAAGCGAGACGAAATCGGCTGCCACGACGCGATAGGCGTTAGGATCGTCGCTGAGCTTGTAGGCCGGCTCGTAGCGCATCCCGACGAGTTCAGCGCCTGAGAGCGTCTTGACGATCTCGTGGGGGTCTTTGATCACCGCTTCGACTAAATCTTTTGCAAGGATGAAGAACTCGTCTCCGACTCTGACTTTGGCATAGGTGAACTTCGGCCCCACCGCCAGCGCCACGTTGCTGGGGACGGTCCACGGCGTGGTCGTCCAGACAAGAAAGTACGTCTCGGCCCTCACCCCAGCTTCGCCCCCCCTCTCCCGTAGGTCACTACGGGAGAGGGGTTGGGGATGAGGGCCTTGCATTCTTAGCTTGAAGAAGATAGACGGGTCTTTGGTGGTCTCGTAGCCTTGGGCGACTTCGTGTGAGCTTAACGCCGTGCCGCAGCGCGGACAGTACGGCAAGACTTTGTGCCCTTTGTAGAGCAAGCCCTTCTCCCAGATTCTCTTCAGCGCCCACCAGAGGCTCTCGATGTACTCGTCTGTGTACGTAATATACGCGTTCTCTAGATCAATCCAAAACCCCATGCGCTGGATGAACTTCTCCCACTCGCTCTTGTAAAGCCAGACGCTCTCGCGGCACTTCTGGGCGAATCTATCTAAGCCGAACTTTTCGATCTCGGCTTTGCTTTGGAGTCCTAGGCTCTTTTCGACTTCGAGTTCGACGGGGAGGCCGTGCGTATCCCAGCCACCCTTGCGCAGGACATAGTAGCCCTTCATCGTCCAGTATCTGGGGAAGAGGTCTTTGTTGACGCGGGCCATCAGGTGTCCGACGTGGGGCTTCCCGTTGGCTGTGGGCGGCCCCTCGTAGAAGACGTAGGGTTTTTTGTCTTTGGTCTGTTGCAGGCTCTTGTGAAAAATGGCGGCCTGCTCCCAGAATTTTAGCACAGACTCTTCGAGCGCCAACGGATCGGGTAACTTCTCGTACTTTGGCATCGCGCAGGCCACCTCCATATAAGTTTGAGTTTCGGGTGTTACCGGGGGGAATGATACTGCACAGTTCGGAAAGCGTCAAGCTTCAAAAATTATCTGCTATAATTTGAGAAGTCAGAGGGAGGTGGGCTTATGGAGAGCGCATTTGCTGGCTCTCGCACGCTCTGGTCTCGTCTGGTGGTCACGTTAGCCGTCATTGTCGTCTATCGGCTTGGTGTCTGGATTCCCTTGCCGGGGATTGATCACGAGCACCTGCGCTTGTTCTTCCAAACGTTAGATTGGTGGCACTTCTTCACTGGAGTAACCGAACGTTTCTCGGTCTTCGCCCTAGGGCTGATCCCCTATCTCAACGCTGCGATTCTCTTCAGTCTGATCGCCTTTCGCTCTGTCAGACTGCGCGAGCTGTTTCTTGCCCAAGACGCACAGTTCTCATGGAGTCTATGGGCGCTCGTGCTGCTCTTCAGTCTCCTGCAAGCGATTGGGACATCTGTAGTTATAGTCACCCAAGGGCTGACGTTGTGGGCACCGTGGGCATTTTATCTGGTGAACGTCCCCGTTTTAACAGCCGGGGTCTTCGTGCTCATCTGGCTGGGCGGTCTCATCAACAGATATGGGATCGGGCACGGCTGGGCGATCTTGATCGCTGTGGGGATTCTGTCCGATTGGCCACGCTATTTCGCCACGATCGCTTATGAACTGCAAGCCAAGACGGCGTCGTGGGCGTGGGGGCTGGGGCTGTTCGCGCTCTTTATGTTTGTATTAGTTGGGAGCATCTGGGCGTTGCGGAGCACTCGTCAGCTAGAAGGAGCCGGGCGCACCGCGCCATTCTTGCACGTGGGGATTATCCCTATGGAGCTGAGTGCCTGGGCGTTATCAATAGTAGCTCTAGGGCTTTCAGGGTTGGCCGGCCGAGAGGCGATGCTCTCACCGACGTGGTTGCAAGCTTTACAGACGGACCTTGCCCAAGGCGGCTGGGGGTATATCGTCACTCTCGGCGTGCTCGTTCTGCTCTTCACGTACTTCTACAAGAACGCGATCCTGCATCCGCAGGCTCTGGGCGTGGCGAGCAATCCGGCGCTGGGAGCGAGTCTCTTTTTGATTATCATAGCGCTCTTGCCCCTCGTAGTCACGCAGCTCAGCGGGCTGACAGGGTACTTCTTCGGGGGCACCGGCTTGTTGATTCTCGTCGGAGTGCTGCTAGACACTTTGCGTCGTGCGAAGATGGAACTCCCGTTGGTAGGGGTCTATCGCACGTTCAGCCACGCGCAGGCGCACGAGGCCCGAGCGCGATTAGAAAGTGCGGGGATCGCGAGCGCGCTCCAGACCCCCGTGCCCTATTCGTACAATCTCTATCCCATGCTTGGTCCGGTAGAAATTGCTGTCTCGGAGAGAGACCGTGCGCGGGCAGAAGAGATCGTGCGTAGCACTGGCCCTGAAGCGGCACTGCGCGTTCCACCGCGGGAGGGGGTGCTCTGGGCAGTGCTGGTGGGGGTAGCTCTCGTCGTCCTTCTGATCAGGATCGGGTTTCAAATAAGCGTCTGGCCCGATGTCGCTACACCGACGGCGCTCGCTCTGGTGCTGGTAGGTGTGGGCCTCTTTGGGTGGCTGTGTCAGAGCTATCGAGAGTATGCGTACTGGTTCTTGATGATCGTGCTCTGGCTGGTCGCTCTGGCCTATATGACCGTTCAGGTGCCCTACTTCCAAAATCCTTGAACGACAAGCAGTTCGGCATCGAGCAGCGCTGCCCCGGCGGCACCGCGCAGCGTGTTGTGCCCTAGAATCACAAACTTATAGTCCAAGACGGAACAATTGCGCACGCGACCTACGACCGTCGCCATGCCCTTCTCAGCATGAGCATCCAGACGCGGCTGCGGACGGTCGGGTTCTTCTCGTAAGACGATAGGGCGTGCGGGGGCGCTGGGGAGCTTCAGCTCTTGGGGGAGCGAAGAGTAGTTGCGCAACGACTCTTGGATCTCGCTGAGAGAAGCTTTTTGACGCAGCTTCACAGAGACAGATTCGCTGTGCCCGTCGAGCACGGCGACGCGGGTTGTCGTGGCGCTCACGACCATCGGGTGCGGCTCGATCTTCTGATTACGGAGCGTCCCGAAGATCTTCTTCGTCTCGCGCTCGATCTTCTCTTCTTCGCCGTCAATATGGGGGATGAGATTTCCCAAAATATCTAAAGAAGGCACCCCCGGATACCCCGCTCCAGAGACCGCTTGCATCGTCGTCACGAGCACGCTTTCTATGCCAAAGTCTCGCTCTAACGGCGCCAGCGCCAGACAGAGCGTGATCGTCGAGCAGTTGCCGTTGGTGACGATAAAGCCCTTCCACCGGCGCTGCGCCCTCTGAAGCTCGATCAGCTCTAGATGATCGGGATTGACTTCGGGGATGAGAATGGGGACGTCGTCGTCCATGCGGTGGTTTTTGGCGTTGCTGAAGACGGCATAGCCCGCGCGGGCAAACTCTTCTTCGATGGGGCCGGCGACCGACGAATCGAGCGCCGAGAAGACGATCGAACAGTCTAGATTGGGCTTGGGGTCTAAGACGGGCATCCGGGCGATCTTGTCGGGGATGGGGGAGTCGAGCTTCCAGCGGACGGCTTCTTGGTAGGTTCTCCCCGCCGAGCGCTCCGAAGCGGCCAGAGCCGTCACCTCAAACCAGGGGTGCTCGGCCAAGAGCTGAACGAAGCGTTGGCCGACCGTCCCCGTCGCGCCGAGAAT
>JANWXV010000093.1 GCA_025057405.1 Candidatus Bipolaricaulota bacterium
AGAATCTCCAGCGCTGGCTCGAAGACGAGATCTGGCCCGCTGAGAGAAAACTCACCGAAGAGGACGTCTACTGGGCGTCGCTCGTCGGAATCGCCGAGATGCTGCGCTCCGGCACGACAACCTTCTCGGATATGTATTTCTTCATGGACGCGGTGGCCCAAGCCGTGAAGGAGTCGGGGATGCGCGCGCTCTTATCTTACGGGATCATCGCGCCCCAGCCCGGCCCCAAAGCCGACCAAGAACTCAAGATCACCGAAGAGTTTCTCAAGCGCTGGCACGGCCAAGCGAGCGGGAGAATTCGCGTGGCCGTCGCCCCTCATGCCCCTTATACGTGTGGCGACGAGATCTGGCGACGTGCAAAATCCCTCGCCATCGAGTACAATAGTATAATTCACACACATCTGCAGGAGACCCAGACCGAGGTGGACGACTCGTTGAGAACGTTTGGACAGACTCCCACAGAGCGCTTGGAAACGTTGGGGGTCTTGGAAGCGCCTACGCTCGCGGCGCACGGCGTGCATCTGCGCGATTCGGATCTAGAGATTCTCAAGCGCTACGATGTGCGTCTGGCTCACTGCCCGACGAGCAATCTCAAACTAGGCTCTGGGATCGCAGCGGTCCGAAAGTGGCGCCAAGCGCAATTGACCGTGGGGATCGGCACCGACGGCGCGGCTTCGAATAATAATCTAGATATGCTCGAAGAGACGAGACTAGCCGCGCTCTTGGCCAAACTCAGTGATCCCACGGCACTCCCCGCGAGCGAGGCGCTAGAGATGGCTACTTGCGGAGGGGCGCGCGCGCTGGGCTGGGACGATCTGGGAAGCTTAGAAGAGGGCCGAAAAGCCGATCTCGTGCTCTTGGATACGCAGGGTGTCCACTGGGTGCCGGGGTTCAACCCCGTCTCGGATCTCGTCTATGCGGCGGCTTCCGCTGATGTCGAAACTGTGATCGTGGACGGACAGATTCTCATGGAGCGCCGCGAGATCCAAAGCTTTGACGAAGAGAGAGCGAAAGCCAAAGTACGTCAGTTGCGCGCGAAATATCAGAAACAGCAATAGAAATTTTAGGAGGAGAAGCTCTATGGCTCTGAGCAAGGACGAGAAAGCGCAAATCATCGAGCAGTATCGCATTCACTTGCAAGACACAGGTTCGACGGAAGTCCAGATCGCCCAATTGACCGAGGAGATCCGTCGGCTGACGGAGCACCTCAAGACGCACCGAAAAGACTTTCACTCGCAGCGCGGGCTGACGCTCAAGGTCGGGCAGCGCAAGCGCCTGCTGAAATATCTGGCGCAAAAGAACCCCGAACAATACACGAAACTCGTATCTCAGTTAGGCTTGCGCGGTTAGGGAGGCTCTCTATGCCCATCACAGAGTTCCATCAGATGGAACACGGGCCGTTTCGGCTCTCCGTAGGGAGAGTGGCTCGGCAGGCCGATGCTGCTGTCTTGGTCGAATACGGCGAGACGGTGGTGCTGGTGACCGTGACGCGCGGCGAGGCCGAGAATTTAGATTACTTTCCCCTGACCGTAGATTTCGAAGAGAAGTTCTACGCGACGGGGAAGATCCCCGGCGGATTTCTCAAGCGCGAGGGGCGCCCCTCCGAGGCGGCTATTCTCAACGCGCGCATGATTGATCGTCCCATCCGGCCGCTCTTCCCCTGGGGATATCGCGAGAAAGTGCACGTCGTCGCTACGGTGCTCTCGGCCGATTTAGAGCACTGCCCCGCTGTGGCGGGCGCGCTGGGGGCTTCTACAGCGTTGATGCTCAGCGGTGCGCCCTTTCAAGGCCCGATCGGGCTGGTGCGCGTGGGACGGATCCAAGGCGAACTGATCGCCAACCCCTCCGACGACGAGTTAGAAGAATCCGACATGGAGATTATCATCGCTGGGACGAAAGAGCGTATTCTCATGGTCGAGGGCGCGCTCAACGAGATCCCCGAAGAAGAAGCGCTAGAAGCGTTTGAGTTCGCCATGGGAGAGATTCGTCAGCTGATTGCGTTCCAAGAGCGCTTTATTGCCCAATTGCCCCCGGCCCCAAAAGTGCCCGTCCCGCCCCCCCCGGATACTACCGAGCTGCGCGAACAGATGAAGAGACTGATCGGAGATCGCTTTGAGACGCTGCGCGACGCGCATCTGACCAAGCTGGAGCGCGAAGCCAAAGCCAACGCGATTCGCGACGAAGTCGTCACCCAAATTCTTAGTGAGAAGCAGAGCGCGGGCGTGATCAGCGAATCCGAATTAGCAGAACTAGAGAAGCAAGCCGAGGCTGTGTTCACAGAGCTTTTGGAAGAGTTCGTGCGCGTGAGCACGCTCACCACGGGGATTCGCATGGATGGGCGCAGGCCCAACGAGCTACGCCCGATTCGCTGCGAAGTGGGCGTCTTGCCCAGAGTGCACGGCTCGGCGCTCTTCACCCGCGGCGAGACCCAGAGCTTGGGCACGGTCACGCTGGGGACGTCGAGTCTCGACGAGCAGATCATTGACCGGATGCTCGAAGAGGGGCGCGAGCGCTTTATGCTGCACTATAATTTTCCGCCGTACTCGGTGGGCGAGACCGGACGGTTAGGTCCTCCGGGGCGGCGCGAGATCGGCCACGGAAATTTGGCGAAAAACGCGCTGCTCGCGGTCATCCCCTCCGAGGAGGAGTTCCCCTATATTATGCGCGTCGTCTCCGAAATTTTGGAATCGAACGGCTCTTCGTCTATGGCGACGGTCTGCTCGAGTTCTCTGGCGCTCATGGACGCCGGCGTGCCCATCAAGAAGCACGTGGCCGGGGTCGCTATGGGGCTGCTGACGCTTGGCGACCAATATATGATTCTGACGGATTTGGCGGGCTACGAAGATCACTTTGGCGATATGGACTTTAAGTTGGCGGGCACGCGCGCGGGCCTCACGGGCTTCCAGATGGACACCAAGATTCACGGGATTACGTTAGAGATAGCGCGCAAGACGATCCGGCAAGCCCGTGAAGCACGCTTACAAATCTTAGACCTGATGGAGAGAGTGATCGCCCAGCCCAGAACGGCCCTCAGTCGCTATGCCCCCGTCTTAGATGTCATCCCCATTGACCCCGAGAAGATCGGCATGGTGATTGGCCCTGGGGGCAAGACGATTCGGGCGTTACAAGCCGAGACCGAGACCGAGATTGACATTGACGACGAGAAAAACTTAGTGAAGATTTCGGGCAAATCTGCCGAAGCCGTGCGCAAGGCCCGTGAGCGCATCGAGCAGATCACGGCCGAGATCGAAGTGGGGAGTCGCTTCACGGGGAAGGTCGTGCGCACGGAGAAGTTCGGAGCGTTTGTCGAACTGCCCAACGGAGCGCAGGGCTTGATTCGCACCGCCGATCTCTCTAATCGTCCTGTGCGCCGCGTCGAAGATGTCGTCAAAGTCGGCGATATCGTCAACGTCGAGGTCGCCGAGATAGACGAGATGAAGCGTATTAATCTGCGTCTGGTGCGCGAGACGCCGCCCATCAAAGTGGGGGACGTGCTGACGGGGAAGATCGTGGGCACGGCCGATTACGGTGCGTTCGTCGAGACCGATGCCGGGGTGCGCGGGCTGATTCACGTCTCGCAGTTGGCCGACGGCTACGTCGAGCGCGTCGAAGACCACGTCAAAGTGGGAGATGCTGTGATTGTAGAAGTCATTCGCATTGACAAAGAGGGACGCTTCTCGTTCAAGCGTCGGCAGGGGCTTCCCGTAAGATCATAGCGATAGCGATGAACAGGGTCTTCGTCGTGCTGGTGGCCGTAGCGTTGGTACTCCTAGGAGCTCTGCTCTACTGGGGGGGCCAGCGCTCGCCGGCTCCGATATCCAACGCTCGCACAGCCCTTCAACCGACAC
>JANWXV010000094.1 GCA_025057405.1 Candidatus Bipolaricaulota bacterium
ACCGTACGCCAATACTTTCTCTCCTTAGCTCAAAAATCCCCTTGATGACCATCCTCCGCAATGCCACCGTCTTCGTTGATGGCCAGCTTCGCAAGACCGACATCGCGTTTGACGAGAAGATTCGCGCGATCGGGAGCAATCTCTCAGGCGATGAGAAGATTGACTGCTCTGGAAAGCTGATTCTTCCCGGAGCGATAGATATTCACGTCCACGCGCGCGATCTCAACCAATCTCATAAAGAAGACTGGGCCTCTCTGGGAAGAGCAGCCGTTTCTGGTGGCGTCACGACGGTCTGCGCTATGCCCAACACCGATCCGCCATTAGATACGCTCGAGATCGTCCGAGAATATCGTAAAAGAGCATTGAATTCACTGACAAACGCTAAAGTATATGGTGGTATCACTCTCAAAAATATTCAAAAGCTAGATGAGCTATCAACAGAAGTAGATAGCTTTAAGCTTTATCTGGGAGAGACGACGGGGAATCTTGTGATCACTGATAAAAAGCTTCATCGCAAGATTTTTAAGCAGATTGCGCAGATGGAAAAGCTCTTAGCCGTCCACGCCCAGCGTGGCGGCCCCCCCAAAATCGTCACGCAGCACGAAGCTGATGATATCCGCTATGTGCTCGATCTCGCCGCGTCTCACGGGACGAAGCTTCATATCGTGCATGTGACGACACGTCGCGGCGTCGAAGCGATCTGGGAGGCCAAGCGCTCGAAGATAGACGTGACGTTGGAGACGTGCCCTCATTATCTTTTCTTCACCGAGAGGGATCGCGAGCGGCGGGGCGCCTGGCTGAAGATGAACCCGCCGCTGGCGACCGAAGAAGATCGCGAGTTTCTCTGGTGGGCTTTGGCAGAGGGCTTAATAGATATAGTAGCAACCGATCACGCGCCGCACACGAGAGAAGAGAAGAGCGTGGGCTATGAGAGGGCGCCCGCGGGCGTGCCCGGCGTGGAATTTATGCTGGTGCTCTTGCTCAACGCTGTGAACGATCAGAAGCTCTCTCTGGAGCGCTTGATCGAAGTGTGCTGTGCCAACCCCGCAAAACGGTTTGGGTTGCCCACAGGCGAGCTGAGCATCGGATGGGACGCTGACATAGCAGTCGTAGATATGAACATCGAGCGGACGATCACGCGCGAGATGGTGCGCAGCAAGTGCGGCTGGTCGCCCTATGAGGGCCTAAGAGTCAAGGGCTGGCCGGTGATGGTCTTTGTGCGCGGCAAACTCGTGCACATCGCAGAATCCTAGCAATGATGAAAGTCCATTGCGCTAAAAGCTGTTTATTTGGCTTCTCTCTGGGTGAAGCTATGGTTAGAGCATCAATACGATGGACGGGCTTTTAAAGGGGTTTAATTGGGCTGTTTTGGGCTTTTTCTTGTCTGTTAATCTTTGCTAACAGACTTTGAAAAATCTCTGCCTTCTCAGAGGCGGTCTTCTTGGCTCAGAATGATCCCGCGCTCGCGTAAGAAATCGCTGTCGTTAAAGCGAATCTCACGATCGGCGAAGATCTGGGTGCGCTCGTGGCCCTTGCCCGCGATCAGCACACAGTCTCCGGCGCGCGCCAGCTCCAGCGCTCGCAAGATCGCTCGAGGGCGATCTGCTATCGCTTCGTAAGCAACGCCCAACGGGCGAATCCCAGACTCGATCTGCGCGATAATCGCCAGCGGGTCTTCTCGCTTGGGGTTGTCGCTGGTGATGATCGTGTAATCGGCGTAGCGTCCGCTGATCTCGCCCATGATGGGTCTCTTGTAGGGATCGGATTCCCCGCCGCAGCCGAAGGCGCAGATCGCTCTGGGATAAAAACGCTTGAGCATCTTGAGGACGCGCTCCAGCGCATCGGGCGAGTGCGCAAAATCTACGATGACGTGCACGCCCTCACGCGTCACATAGCGTTCACAGCGCCCCGGCACGGTCTCTACAGATTCGATCCCCTGCTTGATCTGTTCCAACGAACGCCCGCGCACCAGACCCACGCCAATCGCTGCGAGAATATTATAGACCGAGAACTCACCGGGCAGTGTTGTCTCGATGGGCAAGAGGCCCGCAGGGGTGTGCACCGTGAAGCGCGACCCGCTAGGAGTCAGCACGATCTCGTCGGCCCACAGATCGTGATGCGCTTGCAGCCCATACGTGAGCACGCGGGCGCGCGTCGCTTGGATAAAATGCGCAGCGTACGGGTCATCGCCGTTGATGATCGCTGTTGCGCTGGGACGGAGATCTTTAAATAACAAGAGCTTCGCTTGCAGATAGCGCTCCATCGAGCCGTAATAGTCCAAGTGATCGTGCGTGAGATTGGTGAAGACTCCTACGTCGAAATCTATAGAGTGAACGCGATATTGGGAGAGCGCATGGGCCGAGACTTCGACAACGAGGTGCTGCTTGCCCGCTGTGAGAGCTTCGTAGGCGAAGCGTTGAAGCTCCGTCGCACTCGGCGTTGTGAAGTCGCAGTGACGTTCTAGAGCGTTGCAGACGGTGTTGCTGAGAGCTGTTTGGGACTCTCCCAAAACGGCGGCGGCCAGCGTCGTCGTCGAGGTCTTTCCGTTGGTGCCCGTCACGCCGACGGTGAAGAGTTTTTCACCAGGGAAGCGATAGAACGCTGCTGCGGCTTGAGCCAGCGCGCGCCGGCTGTTCTCAACTAGAACATACGTCACGGGCACGCGAATATCAGCGCGTTCCCCGATGACCGCGATAGCGCCGTTGGAGACAGCCGATTCGATATAGCGGTGCCCGTCGTGATGCGTGCCGGGGATGGCGACAAAGAGCGCTCCGGGGGAGATTTTTCGAGAGTCCTCTGTAATCTGCGAGATCGTCACCGAGAGATCTCCCTGAACAGCGCTATGGGGAACATCAGCGAGAAGAGTTTTCAAAGAAATAGAGAGAGTGCTCATAGTTAGAGTATATTAGTGTAATAATTTGGGGTGTCCAAGGTCGGGTGTCCAAAGAAGATGCGACGTCATAGACCCATCGTCTGGGCCGTGATCGCTCTAGCTTTAGGGATTTTTCTAGGGCGTCTGAGCGAAGCGGTGCTCTCATGGCCCTTCTGGAGTGCTGTAGCGTTGCTGGCGATGGTGGGCTGGCTGCTGAGCAAACAATATTCAACGAGAGCGATGCTCTTTCTGGGGCTGATAGTAGTCAGTGGAGGCGCAGCTCTCTATTTAAACGCGCGCTTTCCTGTCGAGCAGTTCTATCGCTACGCTGATCGGTATCAGCCGGTTCGCGGCATCGTGATCAGCTATCCCGACCGTGGGCTGGAGCGCACGCGCTTTGTCTTACAGCTTTCTGACGCACCGGGCAGACTCCAAGTCTTCTACGAGCATCGTGGCGAGGACGAGCCATTGAAGATTTCTTATGGCGACGAGGTGCTCTTGAGAACAGCGCCAAGGGTGCCTAGAAATTTTTCGGGCTTCGACTATCGCGACTATTTGCGACGGCGAGAGATCTGGGGCGTGGTGCGCGTGGGGCGCTCTAGCGAGATCGAGATCGTGAGCCATCGCAGGGGGAACGAGCTATTGCAGTGGGGATACGATCTGAGAGAGAATCTCTTTGGGCGTTTAGAGCGGTTGCTCTCCCCGGAGCAGAGCGGTCTCTTAAAGGGCTTGCTCTTTGGCGAGCGCGAGAGCCTGTCCAGGGAGATCGAGCAGAGCTTTCGCGAGGCGGGGGTCATCCACGTTTTGGTTGCGTCGGGGGCAAATCTGGCGATGATGGTGAGTCTGCTGGCGCTCGTGTTGGGGCTATGGGGCTTCAGTTTTGCACGGCTCTATCTGTTCGCCACGCCTGTCGTCTTTTTGTATCTATTGATTGTCGGCTTCGAGCCGAGTCTGGTGCG
>JANWXV010000095.1 GCA_025057405.1 Candidatus Bipolaricaulota bacterium
GTGCCCTATCAAGAGACGGTGCTCAAAGTCGCGCAAGGGCAGTACAAGCACAAGAAGCAGAGCGGTGGGCGCGGCCAGTACGGCGAGGCCCACCTGCGCATCGAGCCGTTCCCCGGCAAGGGCTATGAGTTTCTCGATGAAGTCAAGGGCGGCGTCATCCCGCGCGAGTTCATCCCTGCCGTCGAGAAGGGCGTCCTAGAAGCGCTCTCGCAAGGCGTGCTCGCGGGCTACCCCATGACCGACGTGCGCGTCGCCGTCTTCTACGGGAGCTATCACGACGTGGACTCCAATGAGATCTCGTTCAAGATCGCGGGGTGGAACGCGCTGAGATTGGCCGCCCAAGCTGCGCAGCCTGTCTTGCTCGAACCCATCTATAAAGTGACCGTCTGGACGCCGTCGGAGTACACGGGGGATATCATCAGCAGTCTGAATGGGAAGCGCGGGAAGATCTTGGGGATGGGGGTCGAGGGCGAGGGAGAAGGCGAGAAGCGAATCGAGAAGATCGAAGCTGAAGCCCCACTCGCGGAGATGCTTGACTACGCGCTCGAACTGAAATCAATTACCCAAGGGCGGGCGACGTTTCAGATGGACTTTGCGCGCTATCAGATAGTCACCAGCGAGAAGCTCACCGAAGAACTGCTCAAGCGCGAGGGGCGGTCGGTGAATAAAGTCGCGGCGTAATTCATGTGTAGGCGTGATTAACGTAGGGGCGTGATGAATCACGCCCCTACAAATGCCAACGAGGTCACCTTGAAGCGTCTCGTTCTCAAGACCCAAGCCAAACAAGAGATTCTCGACATCACCGAGCGCCTCCAGCGCGCGCTGCGCGAGTTGGGTGTCCAAAACGGTGCTGTCGTGCTCTTCGTGCCGCACACGACGGCCGCCATCACGATCAACGAAAACGCCGACCCCGCTGTCAAAGAAGACCTTCTCAGTGCGCTCAACAAGCTCGTGCCCGCTGGCCCGCATTACAAGCACGCCGAGGGCAACGCTCACGCGCACATCAAAGCCAGTCTCATCGGGCATTCGATCACCGTCCCCGTGCAAGAGGGCAAGCTCCAGCTGGGGACGTGGCAAGGCGTGCTCTTCTGCGAGTTCGACGGCCCGCGCACCCGCGAACTGTGGCTCACGGTCTGTGCAGCGTAGGGGCGCAGTGCAGGGGGCGGGTTTTGTGTAGGGGTGCAGGTTTTATGCAGGGATATAGGTTTTTCTGTAGGGGCGCGATTAATCGCGCCCCTACAACCCCCTATTATCCCCGCAGGATCGGCTCCTTCGCAGCGCGGACTTCGTCCAGACGCCGCACCGATGCCCCATAGATGGGCACGGCGTGCGGTGCTTCTTTCAGTATCTGCGGGTTCTCTTTCATCTCTTGGGCGACCTTGAGGAGCGCGTCGGCAAAGCGATCCAACTCTTCTTTGCTCACCGTCTCCGTCGGCTCGATCATCATCACCTCGGGAACGATCAACGGGAAATAGATCGAAGAGGGATGCACCCCGTAGTCTATGAGTCTTTTAGCAACATCGAGCGTGCGCAGAGCATCGCTCATCCCCTGAGTAGTAGTGACGAACTCATGCATACAGAGCCTGTCATAGGGAGTTTTATAGACTTTGCTGAGCCGTGCGCGCAGATAATTGGCGTTGAGCACGGCATTGGTGCTGACGGCTTTGAGACCCGCGTCTCCCATCATTCGGATATACGTGTACGCCCGCACGAGCACCGCAAAGTTCCCGTAGAACGAGTGAATCTTTCCGACGGAGTACGGACGTTCGTAGTCTAGAGAATATCGCCCTTTGCTCTTGACGATGCGCGGCACGGGCAGGTACGGCTCAAGCTTTTTGATCACAGCGACCGGGCCAGCGCCAGGGCCGCCGCCCCCGTGCGGCGTGCTGAACGTCTTGTGCAGATTGTAGTGCACAATATCTACGCCCATGTCGCCGGGACGGGCACGCCCGACAATCGCGTTGAGATTGGCCCCATCGTAATAGACCAAGCCGCCGACGTCGTGGATCAGCTTGGTGATCTCTAAAATATCCGTCTCGAACAGCCCGAGGGTATTGGGGTTGGTCAGCATGATCCCCGCGACGGATTCGTTTAGATTCGCTTTGAGAGATTCTAAATCTACCAAGCCTCGTGCGTCCGAGGGGATGTGCACGACTTCAAACCCACAGATCGCTGCCGAGGCGGGGTTGGTACCGTGGGCCGAGTCGGGCAAGAGAATCTTCGTGCGCTTATGAAGCTCTTTGGTGCGCTCGAAGTGTTTTTTGATAAGCAACATCCCCACGAGTTCGCCGTGAGCGCCGGCGGCGGGCTGGAGCGTGATCGCGTCCATGCCGCCCATCGCACAGAGATACTCCCCCAACTCGTAGATGAGTTTTAAAGCCCCCTGAGAGAGTTCTTCGCCCTGCAGGGGATGGGCCTGGGCGAAGGGGGAGAGCCGTGCCATCTCTTCGTTGATGCGGGGGTTGTACTTCATCGTGCAGCTCCCCAAGGGATAGATGCCGTTATCTACGCCGTAGTTCATGCGCGACAGTCTTGTGTAGTGTCGGACGACTTCGATCTGGGAGACTTGGGGGAGCTTGGGGTCTTCTTTGCGGATAAGATCCGAGGGGATGAGTTCGGTGAGATTTCTCTCTGGAAGATCGAGCGCGGGGAGTCGCAGTCCGGTGCGTCCCTCTTCGCCGATGTCGAAGATCGTGCTTTCCATAGATCATGCTCCTTTCGATGACCTCTCCCCCGGCCCCTCCCCGGTGCGGGGAGGGATCTTCCCCCTTCCCCTTTAGGGAAGGGGGCTAGGGGGTTAGGTCTTCTTTAATAGCTTTAACAAGCGATCCATTTCGTCTTTGGTGCGCTTCTCGGTCACCGCGATCAAGAGATGGTTCCCGTCGAGCAGTTCATACGGAGCCAGATCAAGCCCTCCGAGGAAGCCCTCGTCACGCAACCGTTTGAGCAGGCGACTGGGCTTCTTACGGGTTTTGATCACGAACTCGTTGAAGAACGGCCCCGAGAATCTCAGGGCGAAGCCGGGGAGCTTGGCAAGCTTTTCTGCCAGATAGTGCGCTTTCTGCAGATTCAGCTCGGCCAATCGGCGCAAGCCGTGCCGCCCCAGCAGCGCCAGATAGATCGTCGCACAGAGGGCCATCAGCGCTTGATTGGTGCAGATATTGGAAGTCGCTTTCTCACGTCGGATGTGCTGCTCACGGGTCTGCAACGCCATCACATAGCCGACGCTCCCGTCGGCATCTACAGTGCGCCCGGCCATCCGTCCGGGCATCCGGCGCACGTACTGCATCCGAGTCGCAAATAATCCCAACAGCGGGCCCCCGAAGTTTTGGGCATTCCCCAAGGGCTGCCCCTCGCCGGTGACAACGTCAGCCCCATACAGCCCTGGGGGCGTCAACAGCCCCAGCGAGATGGGATTGACGCTCACAATGAGAAAAGAATCTCTGAGCAGCTCTTTCAGCCCAGAGAGGTCTTCGATCACCCCGAAGAAATTGGGACTCTGCACGATCAGCCCTGCTAAATCTCCTGAGAGATTCTGCTGAACGAATGCTCGATCCAAACGCCCTGTCTCTTCTTCCCAGGGGACGTCGAGCAGCTCTGAGCCTGCTCCCCACGCGTAGGTCTCCAGACAAGCCCGATAGTGGGGATTCAAGCTCTGCGCTACCAAGAATTTGGTGCGCCCGGTGACGTTCTTGGCCATGAGCATCGCTTCGGCGAGCGCCGAGCCGCCGTCGTACATCGAAGAATTTGCAACTTCCATCGCTGTCAGT
>JANWXV010000096.1 GCA_025057405.1 Candidatus Bipolaricaulota bacterium
CCCGCAACGGAATCTGGGTGATCTTCTCTCTGAGTTCGACGATCAAGCGCTCGGCCGTCTTGCGCCCCACGCCCTTGAGGTCTTCTAAGAGATCACGACGGTTCTGCAAGATCGCTTCGGCAAAATATTGGGGAGTTGTTGCCGAGAGAATCCCCATGGCGACTTTCGGGCCGACCCCTGAAACAGAAATTAATAGCTCAAAGAGCTGGCGCTCTTCGGGAGTGGCAAAGCCGTAGAGGGCAAGATCGTTGGGCGTGTAATGCACGTGCGTGAAGATTTTGACAGAGCCGGTCTGGCCGCGCAGCGCATCTACGGTCGCTTTAGAGACGGTGAGACGGTAGCCGATGCCGTTGGCGGCCAAGACGAGGGAGTTCTCAGATAGCGCGACGACCTCGCCCTCAAGAAAGTCAAGCATAGAACGCTGGCCCTCACCCCGCCCTGCGGGCACCCCTCTCCCGTAGGTCACTACGGGAGAGGGGCCGGGGGTGAGGGCCTTCTCTACGGCTTCTCAAACTGCTCGTCCCCGACACCGGTGTTGACCCTAAACTCCAGAATCTCAAAGTTTCCAACCAGCTCTTGGTCTTCCAGCTCCTTCTGCACCAAGGGAAC
Source organism: Candidatus Bipolaricaulota bacterium (assembly GCA_025057405.1). Lineage (GTDB taxonomy): Bacteria > Bipolaricaulota > Bipolaricaulia > RBG-16-55-9 > DRXL01 > SKYB132. Next base: position 610 of record JANWXV010000096.1, read on the forward strand.
CCAGAAGCCCTCGACTTGACGATAGTCGCTCAGCAGCCGCTCGCGCCTCTTGCCCTCGGCTGTCTGCGTGACGATCTTCAATGGCACAAACTTCTTGAGATCGAAGTAGAGGTCAGCGGACTTGCCTCGCTCGTTGGTCACGCGCACGATTTGAACTTCTTGACCTCCTACTTGGTCTTTGCCTCCCAGCTCGAACTGATAGCCCTCGCGAGCGATGCTCCACAGCATCAAGAGCGGATCGAGTTCGATAGCTTCGCGAATGTCTTCCAGGGCCTGTGCCGTATAGTCACGCACCTGCCCGCCGAATTGGAGCCAGACCTGTACCCCATCGTAGATGAACAGCGCCTCGCCGCCGGAGAACTTCAGTTGGAGTCTCAGCTTGTTGGGCAGCTTGATCCACAACTCGTCGTCGCGCTTGCTCTCGCGTCCTCCTTGGAAGACGCTCCCGCGCGACTTGGTGTAAATGTCCCGAATCTGCGCAACCCTCTCAAAGCCGCCCTGCGCGGTCAGGGCTTTCTCTAAGAGCGCTTTGGCTTCTGGCGTGATCTGGGCCTTCCATTCGAGCTTGGTGGGGCCTTTGGGCGCGGCCGCCGCTGCGAGAAACTCCGCGTATGACTTGGCCTTCGAGGTGACCGGTGCGAGCCAGTCTGCTACCCCGACGTTCTCCAGCGGCAGACCGGGGATCAGCTCGCTCTTGCCCTCTAAGATCTTCACGTCACTCAAGAGAACGATCGCCAAGTTCTCCGGGTCGAAACGATCTCTAATCGCTTGATTCGCTTGTTCTAACGTCACCGAGCGCACCAGCTTGCGATAGTTGCGCACCCTATCGAGCGTGAACCCGTAAAACTCGACGTTGCTGATGGTCGTCGCCAGGCCGGAGAGCGTCTCCAATCTCAGAATATAGCTGCCGGCGATGTTGTCTTGCGCGGCTTGCAGCTCTTCAGCCGTGATCCCGCCCTCTTTGAATTTCTTGAACTCGTCTAAGATTAATTGGAGCGTCTCGAAGGCTTGCTCGTTGCGGGTGAACGTTGAGATACGGAAATACCCGCCGAGGTCTTTGCTGTAGCTGGGGAAGAAGCTGAAGATCGAGTAGGTCTTGCCCGCTTGCGAGCGCACGACTTGCAAAAGACGCGACGAGAACGCGCCTCCCCCCAACACATAGTTGGCCAAGACCGTGGGAATGTAGTCGCTATCGTTGACCGAGACGCCGAAGTGCCCCATCTCGATGTGCATCTGCGTCTGGCCCGGCTTGTGCACAAAGCGCACGGCGTAGCCCTTCGGCTTGGTCGTCGCGGGCATTAGGGTGGGCAGGACTTCTTTTTTCGCCCAGCCGCCGAAAGCGTCTCTAATCAGTTTAACCATCTCGTCGGATTTCACGTCGCCAGCGACGGTCAGAATCGCGTTGTTGGGGCGATAGTACATCGCGTGGAAGTTGACCAAGTCGTCGCGGGTAATCGCTTTGATGGACTCTTCGGTCATCGGGCGGCCCAAGGGATGGATCGAGCCGAAGAGCGCGAAATTAAAGTGCGCTTCGGCGAGTTCGCTGGGGTCGTCGCGCATCCCGCGCACGCCGGCCAAGAGCTGATTGCGCAGGATCCCCATCTCTTTTTCGGGGAAGTTGGGGTTCTGCACGATGTCCGCGAGCAGATTCAGACCGACTTGGAGGTCTTTCTTCAGCACGCGCGCCGTGACGGAGGTGCGCTCGACATCAGCGCTCGCGCCCAGCGAGCCACCTACAAAATCAATCTCTTCAGAGATCTGTTCTGCCGTGCGTGTGCTCGTCCCCTGACGCAGCATCGAAGCCGTAAACTGCGCCAGCCCGGCTTTATCCGAGAGATCGTGAATGTTGCCCACGCGCACCAACAGATTCAACTGCACGATGGGCAGCGACGGTTGCTCGATGACGATCACTTTCAGCCCGTTATCTAAAGTGACGTTTTTAATCGGCGGAAGCTGAATCGGCTCGATGTTGCTCTGCGCCCAGACGGATACCGAGCTGAGCAGCAGAATGAGCATGAACTTGGTAAGCAGTCTCATTGTGCGCCTCCTTCGGGCTTGAGCGTCACGATGGTTAAATTCTCGCGCTTGAAGTACGTCTGTGCGACGCGCTGCACGTCAGCGATAGTGATATTGTCATAGCGCGTCTTGGATTTTTCGAACTCTCGGTAATCGCCCTGAATCACTTCGGCTCGGGCCAGCCCGTTGGCCACTGTAGAGATCGAATCCAACCCAAAGATATACTGAGCCGTAAGTTGGTTTTTGGCTTTTTGCAGCTCTTTTTCGTCTATGGGGTCGTTGGCGAGTCTCTCGATCTCTTTGAGGAGAGCTTCTTTGACTTGGGTGGGGTCTTTATCGGGGGTGAAGAACGCGTAGATCAGCATCGTTCCTAAGTCTTTGAAGACCAAGGGGAAGCCGCCCGCGCCCACGCTGATCTGTTGTTCTCGGACTAGGCTCTTATAGAGCCGGGCGCTCTGCCCCCCAGAGAGAATTAGCCCCGCGACCTCCAACGCCGGCTGATCGGCATGGCCGATGCCGGGCAAGGCATAGCCCCCCACGATCACGGGAAGCTGCACGGCTAACTGGAGCGACTCTTCGCGCATCTCGCTTTGAGAAGGGGGTGTCACAGTCAAGACAGAGGGCGTTGGCCCCTTGGGGATCGCACCGAAATATTTTTTCACCAACTCCAAGACCGAATTGGCCTCTACGTCGCCGGCGACGACGAGCACGGCGTTGTTGGGAGCGTAATATGTCTTATAGAAATTCTGAAGGTCTTCGAGGGTGATGCTGTCTAAATCTTCCATATAGCCTTCGGGGCCTTTGGCGTAGGGCGTTCCCGCGAACGCGATGTCTCTAAATTTGTCTAACGCTTTGCTCACGGGCTGGTTCTCTAGACGAACGCGCCATTCTTCTTTGACGACCTCGCGTTCAGAGTCCAGATTCTCTTGGGTGAGCACCAGGTTCTCCATGCGTTCGGCTTCCAAGCGCAGGGCGAGTTCCAGCTTCTCTTTGGGCAGCATCGCCCAGTATCCGGTGACATCGTCGCTGGTGAAGGCGTTATCGCGGCCGCCGGCTTGGTCAATGAGCCGGGAGTGCTCTTCAGATTTGATATTTTTCGAGCCTTTGAACATCATGTGCTCCATCAAGTGAG
>JANWXV010000097.1 GCA_025057405.1 Candidatus Bipolaricaulota bacterium
TGAACACCATCGAAATCATCACCCACGACGGGCTGCTCGTCGATCTCGCGCGCCAGTTACGGGTGGACGCTGTCGTGCGGGGATTGCGAGCCAGTACTGACTTTGAGTATGAGTTCCAATTAGCGCTCACCAATCGGGATTTGTACCCCGACTTCGAGAGCGTCTATCTGATGACGAGCCGGGATTTCTCGTTTATCAGCTCCAGCATCGTCCGTCAAGTGAAGAGCTACGGAGGCGATGTGTCGCGCTTTGTGCCCGCGTGCGTAGATCGAGCCTTAGCCGAGAAGCTTAAGCGCTAGAAGCGTATCTCCAAGATAGGCACCGAGAACGAGACGGGCAGGGCCGTAGGCGAGCGCGCGTCGGTATCGGTGTTAAAGCCCACAGCCCCCAAAAGGGCTGCCAAGAAGATAGGAAACGAGAGGCGCGTCAAGTAAAAGACCGGCTCGGTCCAAGGGATCAAGAACTCCCATCCCAAGCCTTCAATGAAGAACTCCATCGTTTTGATGATCCCCGCAGCCCACGCAAACCCCGTGAGCGAGCCAACGGCCGCGAAACTGTAGGTGAAGAGCACCTTGCGCGGCGAAAACTCTAAGCCTCTCAGCCAGCCCGCCACGACGATCCCGACCGATGCTGCCCCCGGTAGCGTGATCAGATAGATCGTCGTGCGCAGGGCAAAAAGACCTAAGCCCTCACAGAGCGCGGGATCGGGATTCCCGCTGCAGAGCAGGCCCACGTAGAACCATTCAAAGACCGGCCCGCCGACAAAGCCTCCCAATAACCCATACGTGAATTCCTCCCAGAAATAGCTGACCGACGGCTCTCCAGGGGGTTGAGCATAGCTCACAGCGCTGCCCCCGATGATGCCCAGCACGCAAAGCCCCGCGCAGACCCAAGACTTGAAACTCATATACTCTCTTTTTAACACAGAACCGGCGAAGCTGTCAAGTACGCTGTATAATTTTAGGCCATGACTCGTGCGCAATTTGAAAAGCTTGTTCACGAGGCGCTGCACGAGCTGCCGGAGTTCTTTCGTCAGCGCCTTCAGAATCTGCTGATTGTCGTCCAAGACGTTCCCGATCCCCAGATCGCCCGCGAGCTGGGCCATGATCTCTTGGGGCTTTATCAGGGGACTCCCCTCACGGAGCGCTCGGTCTTTCACGAGCCGTTAGAACCCGATATAATCTATCTCTATCAGAAGAACATCGAAGCGTTGTCAGATTCTGAAGAAGAGATCCGCCGCCAGGTGCGCATCACGGTCATCCACGAGATCGGTCACTATTTCGGGCTGGACGAAGCGCAGCTAGAAATCTTGGAAGATGCAGACTGAGCGAGGGCGACTCGTGGGTCGGCCCTGCGTGCAGCGCAAACAGCTCATTGCGTCGCGCAAATCTGAACAAATTCTCTTCAAAGTATTTGATCTGAGAGCGATAACGCGCAATCGCTTCGCACTTGCGTTGGAGTTGCTCCGGGCGCAACTCTAGGTTCAGCCAGGTCTGGGCGCGCAGCCGGCGGGGGGGCGTGAGCGGACGCTGGGGGTGTCGGCCCGCGGGCAAGGGCCAGCCCGCATAATGAATCAAATAATATCTCCGTTGCGGATGAAGCGCGCTCTGGTGAAGCGCGGCTTCGGCGAAGAGATAGAGCGCTTGATGGTCTCGATGGCGATCCCGCGGATGCGGCAGATAAACGATCTCAGGGCGCTCTTGGCAGAAGATCTCTTGGAGTTCTGCCAGAAGCGCTGCTTTGGTATAAAGAGCATGAGGCGTGCGCGCGAACTCATAAGGAACGGCGCGGACTTTGGTGTAGCGGGACGAGCAGATTGAGCCGTTGCTCTGCCAGAGAGGGGCCAACCCCCGATCGGGATAGCCCAGCGCGATGACCCGCTCACGGTGCACGCCCAAGAGTTCCAGCGCCGCGAGCGACTCGCGATAGCGGCGCTCGCCCAGCCGGAGAAAATGCTTTTTGGGGAGCAGCAAGCCGCGCCGTTGTCCATCGCCGAGCGTCGCCAAGACGACCTTGACGATGTGCTTCTTGCGCAGATGCTCTTGGATCGCTCCCCCAGCGGCGAGCACCTCGTCGTCGGGGTGGGGAGCCAGCACGAGCACTCTCTTTCTAGGCGACTTCGGCATAGCGCGGCAGAGCGATAGCTAAAACTTGCTCGATCTCATCTACGAACTCAAAGCGCAAGCTCTCTTTGACGTTGGGGGCAACGTCTATCAAATCTTGCTCGTTGCGTCTGGGCAAGATGATCGTCTTGATGCCCGTGCGATGGGCCGCTAAGACTTTCTCACGCACGCCGCCTACGGGCAGAACCTTTCCGCGCAGCGTGATCTCGCCGGTCATCGCTAAGTCGTGCTGGACGGGAGTATCGGTCAAGAGCGAGACGAGCGCCGTGACGAGCGTGACGCCTGCCGAAGGCCCGTCTTTGGGGATCGCCCCCTCCGGCAGATGGATGTGTATATCTGAATTAGAGAAGACATCGGGGTCAATCCCCAAGCGCTCGGCGTTGGCGCGCACGTAGCTCAGCGCAGCTTGAGCCGATTCGCGCATCACGTCGCCAAGCTGACCCGTCAGCTTCAGCTCGCCCTTGCCCTTCATCTTCGTCGCTTCGATGAAGACGATATCGCCGCCGACGGGCGTGACGACCAAGCCGATGGCTACCCCGGAACGATGCAGGCGCTCCGAGACCTCCGAGAAATATTTGGGCGGGCCGAGCAATCTCCCCAAATCTGTCCATTCGATGTGGCGCTTGGCGCGCACGCCGTTCTCAGCCACTTGGACAGCGATCTTGCGACAGATCGCTCCGATCTGGCGCTCCAGATTGCGCACCCCGGCCTCGTGGGTGTAATCGCGGATGATCTTTCTCAGGGCCATGTCGCTGAACTCGATCTGGTGCGCGCGCAGCCCGTGCGCCTTGAGCTGCTTGGGGATGAGATACCGTTGGGCGATCTGGACCTTCTCGTCTTCGGAATACCCCGGCAGCTCTAAGACCTCCATGCGATCCAAGAGCGGGCTGGGGATCGTGTGCAAGACGTTGGCCGTCGTGATAAAGAAGACTTTCGAGAGATCGAACGCGACATCGAGATAGTGATCGCTGAAGCTGTTGTTCTGTTCCGGGTCGAGGACTTCGAGCAGCGCGGACGCCGGGTCGCCGCGAAAGTCGCTGCTCATCTTGTCAATCTCGTCGAGCATGAAGACGGGGTTCTTCGAGCCGGCCCTTCGGATGCCCTGGATGATCCTCCCCGGCAAGGCTCCTACGTAAGTGCGCCGATGCCCTCTGATCTCAGCTTCGTCGCGCACGCCACCGAGCGAGATTCTCACGAATTTTCGCCCCAAGGCCCGTGCGATCGAGCGCCCCAGGGACGTCTTGCCCACCCCCGGTGGCCCCACCAGACAGAGAATCGGCCCCTTCATATCGCGCTTGAGCTTGAGCACAGCTAAATACTCTAAGATACGTTCTTTGATCTTCTCTAAGTCATAGTGATCTTCGTCGAGAATGGCGCGCGCGCGCGTCAATTCTAATTGGTCTTTGGTGGTCTTCGACCACGGCAGCGCTGTCAGCCAATCCAAATACGTCCGCGCTACGGTGTACTCCGCCGAGCTGGGGTGCATATCGGCCAAGCGCTCCAGCTCGCGCATGGCTTCTTTCTGGACGTCTTTGGGCATCTTGGCTTGTTTGATCTTGCGGCGCAGCTCTTCGATCTCTGGGCCTTCTTCT
>JANWXV010000098.1 GCA_025057405.1 Candidatus Bipolaricaulota bacterium
GAGTCATCATCGCTGCTTGCTCTTCGAGTTTGGCTTGGAGCGCGGCCAAGCCCTCCTCCGTGCGAATGACTTTGTTCGTCAGCCCGGAGAGCACGTCGCCCAAGGCTTTGACCCGGTCGCGCAGCTCGTTCATGCGCAACGTCAGTTCATCAGCGACTTTGGGGTCCATCGGCATCTTGATCGCCTTCTCTAGGATGACGACGCGCTCTTCGATGGACCGCACCCGGTCGCTAAGGTCCAAGAGTGTGCGTACGCGGTCTTCCATGCCCTTCAGCCGCACATTCAGTTGATCAATCATCCCCTCGCTCTGGAAGATGCGCGACGAGAGCATATCGAATCGCTCTTTGGTGTGATGGGCCAAGCCGGCTACGCTCGTCTCGAGGTTGCCGATGCGCGGCACGATCTCCGACGAGAGCTTCTTCTCCAGATTCTGCAGATCGCGCAGCATCGACTCGGCTTGCTTCATCTCAAACGAGATCTCTTTGACGATATTGCCCAACCCCTCGGCCTTCTGGACTTGGAACGACAGATCTTTGACGAGCGCTTCTACGCGTTTGAAGGCCTGTTCGAGCTTAAAGACCTTCTCAGCGAGTTTCTCGTCGTCGGATTGCGCCCAGACGGGCAGAGCAAAACAAACAACCACGGCCAGCAGCACGATAACAAGACGCTTCATCGTCGGTTCGTCCTCCTTGCAACGATTGATCTGTCCGTTCGAGCGCTGTCTGTAGGAGCGCCACGAACGTCCAGGCTCTCAGAGTCTAGGGGTAGTCCCCGTCACGCCCAAGGAGCCGTGTCAACGGGAGTATGGACGTTGGGCACTCTCTCGAGAGACGGGGTTGCCTGCCCTGCCCCCCTATCTGTTATAATACAGCGTTCATCCCAACGGAAGGGGGATTTATTTATGAAAACCGGCCAAAGCCTTCATTTGGCTCATCTGATGCAATCTTTTATTCATTCTCTCGATATCAACGCTACGTCTATACGCACGTATAAAGAGGCGTTGAAGAACTTTAGCGCGTGGCGTAACGGGCAGCCTCCCGATGCGTTAGTAACCCCTGGGGAGATCAAGCTCTACAAAGAATGGTTGCGCCAAAACCGTGCCGCCAACACCGTAGCGACGTATTTGGTCGCGCTGCGACGGTTCTTTCAGTATTGCGTCTCCGAGGGGTTCTATCACGAGAATCCCGTCGAGAAAGTGAAGAACATCCGACGTCCGCGCGGACACTTACGACAAGATATCTCCCGCGAAGGGCTGCGCCAGCTCTTCTCCGTCGTGGATCGCCGTACGCTGATGGGCAAGCGCGATTTTGCTATTATGAACTTGATGGCCCGCAACGGCTTGCGCGTCATTGAAGTAACCAGAGCGAATATAGGCGATTTAGAATACCGTCGTGGGCGCCAGATCTTACGGATTTGGGGCAAGGGGCGCGACGAGCGCGACGAGTTCGTCGTCTTGAGCGAGCCAACCGTGACAGCTCTTGAAGACTATCTCAACGCGCGGGGAGGTGCGAAGCCCAGTGACCCGTTGTTCGTGGGCGTGCGCGCCCGCAACAAAGGCCGTCGCTTGACGACGCGCCAGATCAATCGTATCGTCAATAGATATTTAATAAAAGCTGGGCTGAAGACCGAGAAGATCTCGCCGCACAGCTTAAGACACAGCTTTGTCACGCTAGCTATTCAAAGTGGCGCTTCGATTATCGAAGCCCAGATCGCTGCGCGCCATAAGTCTATCGAGACGACGCGGGTTTACTTCCACGAGCACGATCGCTTAGAGTCCCCGACCGAAGATAAGATCGAGATTTAATTTGTCGCTCTGCAAAAGGGTTTTGCCCATAGCCGGCCTTAGGAATAGGCCCTGAGTTAGCCCCGGAGGGGATGGATGTCTAGAGAGCAGGGTAATCGTTGTCACTGTCGCGGTCTAGAGGGCTGCTTACAATCGAAGCAACGCTAAAGGGGGGATAGTTACATGCGCAAGACGAAATGGTGGAGCAGGATGCTGACCCTCCTGCTCGTGGCGACGCTCTTGACCGTCAGCGCTGCGCCGTTGGCGCCCGCCCAAGACGAAAAGAGCGTCAAGGATAAAGTGGCCCTGCTCGAGAAACAACTGAAGGAACTCGAAGCGGTGGTCAAGGCCCTCTCGATTGAGCTGCAGAAGCTCACGCAAGCCGGCACCGGCGAGATCGAGAACATTCGGCCGCGCCTCTTCGCCGTCGAACAGCTCGCCAAAGATCTATCGTTCGACCTCAAGAAGATGAGCGGGCGCGTCAGTGTGGTGGAAAGCTCTGTAGAGAAGCTCTCGGAGCTGCCCCAACAAGTTTTGGATCTCAAATACAGCGTCGGTGAGCTGGCCAGCCGCATGAAGGCCAACGAGTTGGCCATTGGCCAGTTGCGCGATCAGTTGGAGAAGCTCGCGGGGCTTCAGGCGTTGGTTGTCAATCTCCAAGGCACCGTCGGGACGCTCTCCAACCGCATGGACGCCGCAGAGAAGGGCTTGGCGGCGCTGACCGATCGTGTCGGGAGACTCCAAGCCCTGGAGCCGATCGCGAAGGGTTTACAAGAGACGACGGCCAATCTGAGCGTGCGCGTGGGCCGCATCGAAGAGATGCTGGTCAAGCACACGCAGAGTTTGGAGCAGCTACAGTCTCTGCCCGGCGCGGTCGTACAATTACAGACGACGGTGGCAGATATTGCCAATCGCACGGGCAATCTCGAGGCGCGTCTCAGTCGGTTGCAGGACATCACGGCGCAGTTGCAGACGCTGCAGCCCATGGTGGCGGCGTTGCAAGAGATGGTGAGCAAGCTGGCTGGGCGCATTGACGCCAGCGAGGCGCGCAGCGCTGAGCTGGGCAAGACCGCCGATGAGTTGACCGGTCGCATCACGAGATTGAGTGAGGCGATCAGTCAGATCGTCGTTGAGGTTCAGACGACACGGGTGAAGCTCAACGAGGTTCAGGAGCGCGTGGCCCGGATCACGGGACAGCCAACCGAGATGCCGGATGTGAAGTCGTTAATTGACCAAGCGGTGAAGGAGAGGACGCAGGCTCTGGCGGCGCAATTGGCGCAAGCCAAGAAGGACGCTGCTGACGCTAAAGCCGCTGCTGAGGGCGCGAACAGCCTTGCGCTGATCGGTCTGGTGGCGGGCTTGGCGGGGATTCTGATTGGGTTCTTGTTCTAAAGTGAACCGGACGTTCTTGGGAAGCTAGGATCACCCCTTTGGCGGCAAGCGAGAGTGTAGAGACTCTCGGGGGATCTTGGCAAGGCCGGGTCGAGCGGGAGCGCGATGCTCCCCTCGACTCTTTTTTTAGCTTAATTTCGACGGCCTCAAGAACCAAGAAGTTCAGCGATCGTTTCTGCTCTTGCGCGATTTTTCTGAGGCGCTCCAGCAACTGTTCGTGGCGCTTCTCTTTGGGGATATAGACTGTGAGTTGCCAGGGCGTCTCGCCGTTGCTCCGTCTCACCGTCCCACCTCATTATACTCCAATTAAGTCTACTTGAGAAGTCCTGGCTCGACCTTAAGCTCGCTTAAACTTTTTCTTAATCTTGCTTAAGGTTTTTCTTAATCTCGATTAAGTTCAAACTTAAGCAAGCCCAAACTTTTTCTTAATCTAGATTATGGTCAGGGTAGGGGA
>JANWXV010000099.1 GCA_025057405.1 Candidatus Bipolaricaulota bacterium
AACGGCGCCCGTTCTCCACGACCACCATCGTGCCGTCGTCGAGATAGCCGATCCCTTGGCCGATCTCCTCGCCCTTGTCGATCACTTCGACTTCGAGTTCTTCACCGGGGATGAACTTGGGCTTCACGGCATTAGCGACTTCGTTAATATTCAAGACAGCGACGCCCTCCACTTTGGCGACTTTATTGAGATTATAATCGGTCGTGATGATCTTGGCGTTCAGCTCTTTCGCTAACTGAATGAGCTTGCGATCCACATCTCCTAAGCCCACATAATCTTTATCTATCGTCTCGACGGTCAGATCGGGGTTGCGGCGCAATTCGCCCAAAATATCTAGCCCGCGACGCCCCTTGCGACGGCGCAAGTTGTCCGCAGAGTCTGCAATGCTGTGCAGCTCGCTCAAAATAAACTGAGGGATGAGAATCTTGCCCTCGATAAACCCGGTCTTGACTAAATCCCCGATCCGTCCATCAATAATCACGCTCGTGTCGAGCAGCTTGATCTGGGGCTGCTGCACCGGCGCCTCGCGGACGCCCCGCACCTGCTCCCATAGATTCGTCGCGCGATAGCCCACCAGAAACCCTGAGAACGCTAAAGCAACGATCAGCATCCCCTGCAGGGCGCGCCAGATCGGCCCCGACGGGAAGAGCAGCTCCACCGCCCATGCCAAAAACCCCCCGAAGAGCGCCCCCACCAGCCCCCTCGCCAAGCGCTGCACGAGCAGGCGCCCCCCCGCCGCCATGGCCACCGGGCGCGCCAACAAGAGCCCCCGACCCGGGAAGAAGAGGGCAAACGCAAACCCGCTCACGCCTCCCAGCACCGCTTGGGCTTCCCACGCCCGCAGGCCGCTCAGCGGCGGCGGCAACGGCGGCACCCAATCGGCCGTCAGCCCCAGCGCTACACCGGCCAACGTCGCCACCAGATAGCCGAAGATCTTCCCCATAATCGCTTCATTCCCCCGCTTGAGTATATCAAGAAGAGCACTGCCAACCAAGCCCCCTTGACTTTGAGAAGACCTTTCGGCTATTTTATAGGAGAGTGGTGAGAGGGATTCTATGACGATCCGGTACGTTTTAGATGGTCTTACGAAGTATCTTCGTGAGGCCAAGATCGCCTCTGCGCGTCTGGAAGCAGAGATGCTCTTGGCTCATGCGCTGGGGGTGGATCGCTTGGATCTCTATCTCCATCCAGAGCACGCCCTCACCGAAGAGCAGTACCAGCGCGTGCGCGCGCTGGCGCGGCAGCGCGTCCAGGGCGAGCCACTTCAGTATCTTCTAGGCTCGGTCCCGTTCTATAATGTCGAGCTGAAGCTCTCACCCGCAGTGCTCATCCCCCGGCCGGAGACCGAAGAACTCGTAGATCGCATCGTCAAAGACTTTCGTGCTCCTCCCTCGCGCGTGCTCGATCTGGGAACAGGCTCAGGCGCGATCGCGATTGCGTTGGCGAAAACGTGGCCCCAGAGTCGCATCGTCGCGATAGATGTTTCTGAAGAAGCGCTTGCATTAGCCCGACAGAACGCGCTTGCCAACGGCGTACAGATCGAGTTCGTGCGCTCCGACTGGTACAGCGCCCTGACAGACTCGTTCGATCTGATCGTCTCCAATCCCCCGTATGTGCGCAGCAGCGCGCTCGATCATGCGCAACGGGAAGTGCAGCGCGAGCCGCGCCGCGCGCTCGACGGCGGCCCCGATGGCCTAGAGGCGATCACGCGAATTATTAGAGACTCTGTGCATTTTCTCACGCCCTACGGGCGGCTCTACGTAGAGATAGACACCGACCAAGGAGAGCGCGTGCGCCAGTTGCTGCTCGCCACCGAGGTCTTCTCGCGCGCCGATATTCTGCAAGACAGCAGCGGGCGAGTGCGCTTCGCCCGCGCGATGCGTTCGGCTTAGCTATGCTCGTGCAAGTGTCGGAGCTGCGCTTTACCACGCCGCAGGGGCAGACGGTTTTGGAAGACGTCCATCTGCGGGTGGAGCACGGGGAATGGGTCTGTGTGGTGGGGCCGCCTAGTTCGGGCAAGAGCTTGCTCTTGAAGCTCTTAGTGCGGGAGTGTGAGCCTCAGCGCGGCCAGATCTTAGTAGATGACAAGAACATCACGCGCTTGAGACGCGATCGTCTCGGGGAGCTGCGTCGGCGCTTGGGGATCGTCCCGCAAGCGCCCAAGCCCCTGCAGCGCACGGCGTTTGAGTCGCTGATCTTCAAGTTGCGCACCCTGGGCTTCTCCCCAGACGAATCCGAAGAGCGCGCCGAGAAGATTCTCGAGCTTCTTCAGCTGGAGAACGGCGCAGACGATGACCGTCTCATCGGTGAACTCGACGCTCCTGAACAGAAGCTCTGTTTTCTGGCGCTGGCCGTCTGTCACGATCCCGTGCTCTTGCTCTTCGACGAGCCGTTCGAAGGTCTTTCAGAAGAGGGGGCAGAGCGAGTGCTCGACGGACTGACGCGGCTCTATCAGAGCAAGCGCCTCGCGATCTTGATGGTCACACGAAGTCACTCTTGGGCCCAGAAGAGTCAGGCGCGTCTGGTCTATCTCTACGACGGCCGGGCGCACGATAGCCCTCCACCTCACAAGAGTCCGGGAGGGCTTTAGATATGATGGGTTTCTTGCTCAAAGAGCTGGCGCGCACAGCGCTCTTCACTCGGTTAGCTCGCACGCTGGTTGCTCTAGGCGCGAGCGCGGTCATCGTGATGGTCTTGGGCCTTGTAGCGCTGGTGACCCAGGAGGGGAGCAGAGGGCGCCTCTTGGTGCTCTTTCAACCGGAGGTCTCCAGCGATCAGATCATTGCGATCTATCGTCACGTGAGTGAGTGGGAGACGGTCTCCGAGGTTCGCTATATCTCCCCTGAAGACCCCGAACGCGCACGAGATCTTTTAGATATCTCGCGCGTTCCTGCTGGGTATTTGAGCGTTACCGTACGGCGATTTGCTGAGCGAGCGGAGTTAGAGAATGCTCTGCGTGCGCTCTCGGGAGTGGCGGCGGTGGAGTCTCATAGAAGAAGCGCGTTAGGGGAGGGATTGGCTTCTCTGGGAAGCGTGCTCTTGGGGAGCGTGTTCTTGGGGGGCGGCTTGGTGGTTTTCGGTCTTCTGCTGACGGGGTTGAGCGCTCTGCGTGGGGCTTGGGCGGGCGAACTCGAAACGCTCTATTGGGCGGGGGTGTCTGCAAGCACCGTGCGGGGAGCGTTCTTGATCTGGGCGGTGGGGATGGGGGTAGCGAGCGCGCTCGTGGGAGTTCTTTTCATCACGCTCTTGCGAATCTTAACGAACACGCCCCTCTGGTTGCCAGAGGTGGAGCAACCCGGGGGAGTGCGTTACGCGACGTTGGTCATGCTCGGTGTTGGGAGCAGCGTTGGCGCGCTGGCTGGAGCGATTCTCGCTCTCCGGCTTCGACGATAGTCACCCCTTCAAAATAGTGTGCAGAAGAGTGCTGACGATGCTGATGAGCAGCGCTCCCAGCAAGGCCCACCAGAAGTTCTCCACGACGAAGTAATTGGGCAGGAGCCACGCGGTCAGCGAGAGCATCGCCGCGTTGATGACGATCAAAAAAAGTCCGAACGTGATGAGCGTCGCGGGCAACGTTAAGAAGATAATCACGGGGCGCAAGAGGGCGTTGAGCAAG
>JANWXV010000009.1 GCA_025057405.1 Candidatus Bipolaricaulota bacterium
GTGATGAAGGGCTTTCCCGTGGTCTTGAATTTGATATAGATCTCATTGAGCTTGCGGGCTTCTCGCTCTCTGACTCCTTCGATGACGTCGAGGCCCGCTTGGCGCAGATGGGCGATCCCGCGGCCGTGGATGCGCGGGTCGGGGTCGCGCATGGCGACAAAGACTCTTTTTATTCTGGAATCTACGATGAGATCAGCACACGGAGGGTTGCGCTTGTGCGGCGCGGCCACGCACGGTTCGAGAGTGAGATAGAGATCGGCACCGCGAGCGAGCGCGCCGGCGCGTTCTAACGCGATAAACTCGGCGTGCGCTCCCCCGTAGCGTTCGTGCCAACCTTCACTGACAATAATATTTCTCTTGACGACGACGGCCCCGACCATGGGGTTGGGGTTGACCCAGCCGGCGCCGCGCTCGGCCACTTCTAGCGCCCGTCGCATGAAGGCTTCAGGAGAGAGCATAGACCCTACAAGCGCATCGCCAGCTCTCGCAACGTCGGGATGGAAAAGCCCCGAATGAGATAGAGCAACAAGATGAGCACCAACGGGGAGAGGTCAATCATAGGAGGCATAAAGCGTCGCAGAAGAAAGTAGCGAATGGGAGCCAATAATGGCTCCGTGATGCCTTCGAGAAAGCGCACGATGGGATTGTACGGGTTGGGCTGCACCCAACTGATAAGCGCCCGCGCGATCACGATCCAGATATAGATCGTGATCGTCCAGTTCAGAATATCAGCAATCGCTAGAAGCAGATACTTCAGAGCGAACATAGCGCTCTATTATACTCAAAAAGAGACCGGCTCCGGTAGTGCTAACTTGAGGAGCCGGTGTAGAATCTCAACCTACTCTTGTGCGGCAAGAGCAACAACAGATTGGAAGGATGCGCTCTCCGAGCGCTGCGGGACAAAAGCGATGGCCAGATGCGATATGGCATCGCCCGTAGGGGGCAGCGTCAATCTCAATCTCTGCCCGCGTTGCTCCACTTGGCTTGGGAGTTCCATCCACTGCCCCGCTTCGTTGACGAAGAGCAGGGCTTGGACTTCTTGCCCCTGCCAATCGGGGGGCATCTTGATAGACAGCTCGATCTCTTCAGCGGCGAACCCCCCTACCATGAGGTCGAGAAAGCGCAGGGCGCTGGCAGGCAGCTGCGTGCCCATCTTCTCTCTCTCTAGCGAGATCACTCCTGCGACATCGGTCGCGTGGTTCATGGCAAGGCGCCTCCTTAAACTCGTTTTGTCTATTGTTCTCCTGTGGCGGCTCTTCCGCCACCCCTCCTTCTCCATCAGAACTATTCTTCAATCGTGACTCTCCCCTGCCTCCTTTCTCTTTCTTTTCTCTTTTTCTTACTTCGCGCCGGTAGCCAGAGCGATCGGCGGCGCGGTGTTCAAGAGCGCCACCGGGATCTCCGCTAAGACGATATTCGCTTGCGTCTTGACAAAACAGTTCTCTAAACGCTTCCAACTGTTCGTCGCTCGATCCAGATAGAGCAGACAGAGCTTATTCTCTTCGGTGACCCCCGCGGCTTTCAATTCGGCGTCGGTGTACTCGATCTCCAACTGCACCGTTCCGGAGCGCACGCCATTCACCAACAGACCGATCACCTTCACCGGGGTCTCTAAGGGCTTGATCTGCTCTGGGAACCCCGCGCGATACTTGCCCACAATCACCACGCCATCGGCGCTGATGTCCACATCGAAGAAGCGTATGTGCGTATCGGCTTGGTTGGTAGCATCGAAGATCGCACGCCCGTTCCCAAATTTTCTAATGATCCAGCCCATGACGGAACTCTCCAACAGCTCGTTCATGGGAGCCAGCAGCCATGGCAACACAATCGGGCAGGGACTGATCTCGGTATCGGGGCAGTCGCGATTGACGCGAATGCCCACCGCGGCGTTCCCGCGTCCCTCAAAGACCCCCGAAGGCCCATTGGGATCGCCCCACCAGTTGCGATCAGCCCGGATCGTCTTCTCTTCTACGCCCGCGGCCAAGCGCAGCCCAAACTGCTGGTTCCCCACGATGTCATTGAACTCCAGATCCGCCGCTGAGGTCCCCGCTCCCACGTCCACACCGCCCTGGCGATTCTGTACTATTCTGTTACGCTCAAACGTAACAGCGCTCGTCTCTTGGAAGAGCACACCGGCCCAATAATTGAGCGTGACGGTGTTTTGACGAATATCCAAGTCGCTCGCACCCTGAGCGAAGACCCCGTACCATTGGTTGGCCTCGATGAGATTTCCCGTCAGATCGGTGTTCTTCGCCCCGTTGGCGATCTTCACGCCCTCGCGCTCGTTCTCACGGATCTGATTCTGCACGAGCGTGTTGTCGTTGGCCCCATCGAGGACGACGCCGGCGTCGCCGTTGGCGATGATAAAGTTCTCGCGCAGCGTGTGGCGACTGGCCCGCTCTAAGAAGACCCCGGCTTTGCCGTTATTTTTGATGGTGTTGTTGACGAGCGTGTCGTTGCGCGCCTTCTCGCCTAGATAGACGCCATGCCCGTTGTTGCCTTCTAATTCGTTCGATCTGAACGTATTTCTCCCGTCGCTCTCTTGCGCAAAGATGCCCTCTTCTTGGCTCTCTTTGATCGCATTAGACGTAAAGGTATTATTGCTAGGAGCGCGTCCCGACTCTTGCGCGACGAGCTTGACGCCGAAGCCGTTGTTGCTGAGGGCGTTATAGAGCAGATTATTTCCGCTGACGTCGCCGGAGAGCAGAAGGCCCTCAGCGCCGGCGCGCGCGTTGTTATAGATTCGGTTGCCTTGAACCGTGTTGCGCTTGGCCGAGCGCTCCCCTTCTTTGATGGAGACGCCCCCGGCGCTGTTATTAAAGATCTCGTTCTCGCGGATCTCGTTGTTATCCGAAGCTTGAACGGTGACCCCATAGACCCCGCTCGTCGTGATGCTGTTCTTTAAGATAACAGCCCCGTTGGCTTGGTCTAGTTTGATGCCGTCCATGGCGTTGTGCGCGATCTGATTGCTAGAGATCTCGGTGCCGTCGTTCCCGGAGACGAGGACGCCTTCGCCGCGATTGAGGATGATCTCGTTGCGGGTGAGAATGGCACGATCGCTGTCTTTGCCCAAGAAGACGCCGATGCTGCCGTTGCTGCGGACCTTGTTCTCTTCGGCGCGCAGGCCGGTGCTGGCCTCGTCGGCTTTGAGGCCCTCGCCGCCGTTGTTGAAGATTTCATTTCTCAACAGAACGACGCCGTCGGCCCCGCCGACGACCAAGACCCCAGCCCCAGCGGCGTTACGAAACTTATTATTCGAGAGAGCGGCGTTGTCTCCGGTGATCTTGATGGCGTTTTCAGCTTGATTGGCATCCACGTCAAATCCCACAAAGAGCACGTTTCTGGCTTTGATCTCGACAGAGCCGATAATTTTAGTTTTATCGCGTCCCGCGCGAGAGATCCATTGCAGTCCCTTGACGTCAATGGCGTTCTCCCCCGTGAGGCTCTCTTTATACGTACACGGCGCTACGACAATGACGCCGAACTCCGAGCGGGGCTTGGTGCGTCCCTCTCGGGCGAACTGCAACGCGGCCGTCAGCGTCTTGTACTGATAGGGCATTTCGACGGGGTACGTGCAATCCACAAAGATGACCGAGCCTCGGGTGTTCTGGGCCGGGGTGTTTACAGAATCTGCGATGGCAAACAGAGCCAAGATAAGAGCTATGCCCGCGATGCGGACTGGAATGCGCATAACGACGTCACCTCGCTCAAAGATGCAGACCAACCTCCATGTGATGGTCGGCCCTCATTATAAAGCACGGGGTCTCTCAAAGTATGTAACTGGCATTACCGGAAAGTCAAATTTGTGCTAATTGGGGGGCTACGACCGGCGTGGCAAGAACGGCTTGATCTCGCTTTCTGGGAGAAGGCGGAATCGTCGGTCGCGGCGCGCATCGCGCTCCAGCAGCGCCGCTTCTACTCTCCCCTGTTGCAGCTCTTGACTTAAGCGCTCTTCCCAGCGCTCTCCCGACTCTTTAAGGGAAGCGCGCCCTACCGTCCATGCCCGCAACGCGATCTCCAGCGCGGCTTCGAGCTTGGGGGCTCGCTTCGGCTCGCTTAAGACTTGCTCCATCTCTATACGACCGGCCTCCCGACCCGCCGCGGCTGCGTAGCGCTGGTGCAGCGAGAACTCGCCGTCATAGTTTAGCAGATAATAGAGATCGTCTTCCGGGGTCGGCTCGACTTGGGCGAACAGTCCCAAGAACACAAGGGGCAATCGCAACGGATCGCTGAAGCTTCGTTTGAGCGCCGGGCTGAGGGCCACGCCCACGACCCGCTGAATCGAGACGTCGTCGGGGCTGCGCTGAAAGCCCTCGGCGTGCGCAAAATCTACGGCTAACTGCCGGACAGCTTCTAAATCAGACTGATTCCCCAGCCCGGAGAACGCCAGACGATCATAGATCTCGAAGACCTTGCGCTGGCCGCGCCGTACCGTCAAGAGTAAAATCCCCTCTTGCGCAGAGAGAGCGACCACGGGGCTGCCCTCTTTGAGACGGTCTTCGACATAGTCGGCCTTCTGGCGGAGCGTCTGTTGCCAATTATACGGGGTCATAGAGCGAGCAGCTCGCGCTGGAGCGCGCGCAGCAAGTCTTCTGAGAGTTCTTGAACGCCATCGGCGGTCACGGTCTTGGCCGAGGGCAGTCTCTGGCGAATCCCACTGGTTGCCGTATCCAGCGAAGCGGCGATCTCTAAGAGCAAGAGCGCCTCGCGCAACGCTTCTTCGAGCTTCATCTGGCGAAACGGGCGCTTGATGCGCACGATGTACTCAAACGCGCCGCGAATGCGCTCCGCGCCGGAGCCGGCCGCACCAAATTCGCGGCTCTCAAAGCGCGCTCCCATCGCGTCGTAGAAGAAGATTCGGCCTTCGCGCTTCTCCCTATCAAACGCACTGACGATGGGCAAGAAGCCCCCAATCCCTTGGAGCGCTCCGGGCAGGGCACGCCCCAGCACGCGCGAGACTTCGTGAAGCTTGCCTTCTAAGCTCATCTCTTGGAGCTGGCTGCGGGCGTAGTACTTGAACGAGTGCTGCAGAAAACGCACAGCCTCTGAAGCCGTAGCATACGAGCCAGCGATGGCAATAAGCGTCTCGTCGTCGAGTTTTAAGATTTTTTCGGCTTCTTCGTAGAAGATCGCGTTGCCTGCAGTAGCGCGACGATCGGCGACGTTCAGGACGCCTTGATCGAACTTCACGGCGATCACCGTTGTGCCGTGAACGTCGGCTACAGACGCTGGATTTTTGGGTAAGTCAGCGTCCACTGTTGGGAACCGAATCCCTTGAGCCTCTAAGAGGCTCATCAAATCCCCGGGACTCTTGCGCTCAGACACGTTGTAAGTCCTCCGGTTGACAAGCTGAGAGCTACTCCCCGCTGCGCTGCCGATAGCGCTGCGCCTGACGCGGATCCACACGGCGCATCTTCTCTAAAAGCCTTTCGGCATCGGGCTTAGGAACGTTGGGCGTCCGCGGGCCATCGCCCTCGTCGCGCTTCGTCCACGGTTCGCTCGGCCTGACGATTCGCTCCGGCATCGTGAAGGCCCTCCTTTCTCAGATTAGAGCTGCTTTATCATACGCCAAAGCGCTCGCGGTGTCGAGGCCGCCTCGAAACTCTCTGGGTCGAGCGCGCCGAGGCGACCATCTACCCACCGTTTCAAGTCAATAGTAAGCTCTCCCTCGCCGTCGCGCAAGTGGATCTGCCCCCAGTTGAGGGCTAGGATCGAATCTGAGAACTTCTGCACGCAGAGGCCACGTACCCACGCGCGCGTCTCTTTGGGAGGACTCTCGCGCGCCCTTTCTATCTCCGAATCGCTCACTATGCGCCGCAAGCAGCCTTGACGCTGCAACTCGTAGAACAGCCCCCGCTGGGGATCCACATTGTGATACTCTAAGTCCAAGCTGCGCAAGACCTCGTCCTGCCACGTGAGCCTCTCCGACTCCACAAATTGCTGCAATAGCTGATACTTAGCTGCCCAGTCGACACGATCCGCACAGCGCGTGTAATCGCGCTCTAAGTCATTTAAGACAGACTCCCACTCGCGCAGCACCCAGTTGGTCTCCTCGTCGCGCCCGAGAAAAAGCTCTTGAGCCGCGCGCAGATAGAGGCGCTGTAGCTCCAGAGCCGAGATCGTGCCCTCGCCTTCCAGCTCGACCAGCCAACGACGGTTAGCATCACGCGAGAGCTTCTGCAGCGTCTCTACGGGCTGCTTGAGCCTTCCCGGCGGGCCGTAGCCCGCTTCGAGCGTCGCTAGCACCAACGCTGTTGTCCCTATTTTGAGGGCGGTCGCGTACTCGCTCAAATTAGCGTCGCCGCAGATGACGTGCAGTCTGCGATAGCGCTTGGCGTCGGCGTGGGGTTCGTCGCGGCTGTTGATGAGCGGACGACGATGGAGCGTATCCACGCTGCACAGCTCAGTGAAGAAGTCTGCCCGTTGCGAGAGCTGAAAGTCTATCTTGGGATCGGATTCGCTCCCCACACGACCCGCCCCGGCGAAGAGAATGCGCGTCACCAGAAACGGCGTCAAACCCGCGATCAATTGCTCGAAGGGGAGCTTGCGCTGGACGAGATAGTTCTCGTGGCAGCCGTAGCTCATGCCGTGATAGTCTATATTGTTTTTGAAGATTGAGGCAGTGCGCCCGGACTTTTTCGCATATATTTGTGCGGCCTCCCAGACGATGCGTTCGCCGGCCTTGTCGTGGGCGATTAGGCTGCGCAGCGAGCGGCATTCGGGGGTGCTGTATTCAGGATGCCCGTGGTCGTGATAGAAGCGTGCGCCGTTGCCGAGCACGCGGTCGGCGTGGTCTTCCGAGGCGCTGAGCAGCCGGTGGGTGGGCTTCTCGTAGCGAGCGTCTTCGGGATTGACAGAGAGCGCTGGGGCGCGCCCGCCGCGTGCGTCGCGCAGCGGGTCTTCATCGCTGTAGTCCCAAGGGCCGGCTCCGGGATAGCTCTGGACGAGCGCGCGGGTTTCGTCGGCCAACTCAGCAATCTCCACCCCCTCAATGAAAATCCCGTACTCGGTCTCGATCCCCAAGAGACGATCCATGATTGCTTTTATTATGCCAGTTTAGTATTGGTCTAGCAACACGGTCAGTCACGGGGCTTGTTCTCTGGTCCATGTTGGCCACAAAGCAAGTTGCTATAATAAAGCCGTGTCTCAATCGTTGGAACTGGGTTGGATCAAAGAGCGCGTCCGAAAGAATGAGTATCTTTACAGCTTCCATGCCGATGAGGAGCGACGTAACGAAGGACTCAGGATCGCTGAAGTCGAGGAGGCTTTGCTCCATGGCCAGATTTTGGAAGACTATCCTAACGATCCTCGCGGGCCATCATGTCTGGTCTACGGCAGTAGCAGAGGACAACCTATTCATGTCGTCTGCGGTCGCAATCGCTCGGGTTGGCTGGTGCTTATCACCGTCTATATCCCCATGATGCCCAAGTGGAAAAGCCCAACAGAAAGGAACCGTCCATGAAGCCTTACGATGATTGCATCTACTGTGGCGGTCAAGTAGAGGAGCGGCTGGAGCGGATTGACTATCGTTATCATGGGCAACTGTTCATCATCGAGCAGGTGCCCACAGGGGTTTGTCGCCAATGCGGAGAAAAGTTTTTCACGGCTGAGGTCGCCAAGCGTTTAGAGCGGGTGGCTTCAGAAGCGAATCAAGCGATCCGCACTGTAGCTGTTCCGGTGCTATCTCTATAAGACTGTTCTCGGCAGCTTTGAATCACAATGCAGCATGGTCACAAGCTAAAGCCCTTTGCGCACGACTTGGTCGCCTTCGATCTTCTCGATGGAGAGACTATCGGCGAGATAGGGCCAACGCTGGCGCGCTTCGGCGATCTGCGCGAGATCAATTTCAACAGTATAAACGCCCTCGGCGTCGTCAGCTTCAAAGAGCACCTCTCCCCGAGGCGAGACGACCATCGAGTGCCCGCTCACCGGACGATCATCGGGATAGAAAGATTTCGTATTATTCGCAAACGCTACGAAGATCGTGTTCTCGGCAGCACGGGCGCACAACAGCGATCTCCAGAGCGAGATGCGATTCTCGGGAATATTTGAGGGATTGAAGAGAATGTGAATCTCGCGCTGCGCCAGAGAGCGCACCAGTTCGGGATAAAAAAGATCAACGCAGATTGCTATCCCCAAGCGCGCTTTTTCTGATGAGAAGACGGGCAAGCGTTCCCCAAAGCGCAAGAACGCGCGCTCGCCTACCGCGTTGGATGGGAAGATCTTTTCAGCGTATCCCAAGACAGCGCCGTCGGGGCTGATAACGTGCCCAAGGGCGATTCTGTAGTCTCTACGCTCGACGATGAGACTGCCCGTGAGCAGTGTGTAGCGCCCCTGCTGGGCATATCGTCTCAAAAGCGCAAGCACGTCTGCAAGCTCCGCTTCGTTGAACACGACGACGCCGGCCCAGTTCTCCGGCAGACAAACAATATCTGCGTTGCGAATCTGTTCGAGCAAGCGCGTGACGGTCTGAAGATTCTTCGCTCTATCAAGACGATCACGAGCTGGTTGCACAAGGGCGATCTTCATCGCGCTCACTCTTCGGGGCGCTCCCCGAAAATTTTCGTCCCAATGCGCACGACGTTCGCGCCCTCTTCTAAAGCGATCTGATACGTGTTGCTCATGCCCATCGAAAGATACTTCATTTCAACGTTGGGGATGCTCAAAGCTTTTATTTTCTCAAAGAGCTTTTTCGTCTCTTGGAAGTAGGGTCTGGCGTCTTCGGGATTGCCAAAGCGCGGCCCCATCGTCATCAAGCCCAGAACTTTCAGATGGGGAAGCAGCGCGACTTCACGGATGAGCGCTTCGGCATCTTCGGGGAGGACTCCCGACTTTTGCGGCTCGCGCCCGCTGTTGATCTCGATCAAGACGGGCATTCTCTTCCCCAGTTGTGCGCAGTGCTTCTCCAGCTCGTGCGCCAGCTCTACGGAGTCGAGCGTTTCGATCATATCAAAGATTTCTATAGCTCTCTTCGCTTTGTTTCTCTGTAAGTGTCCGATCATGTGCCATTGGGCGCGTCGCCCGATCACCGAAAAAGCTCGCTCGGCTTCTTGGACGTAGTTCTCGCCGATGATCTGCACCCCGGCTGCGAGGGCCTCTAAAATCTCCGTTGGTGAGCGCCCTTTCGCAGCTGCAACTAAGAGCACTCCCGGAGGCAGCTCGGCTAAGAGCTTCTGGACGTTCTCGCGAATAGTCATAGTCTAGGCCCTCACCCCGGCCTAACGGCCACCCCTCTCCCGTCGGTGACGACGGGAGAGGGGACGGGGGTGAGGGCCTCACCAATCTTGTAATAGCTGCGTCAGCAATCGCACCCCGTACCCCGTTGCGCCCTTGGCGTGATAGAGCCGATTCTCCACATCATAGGCAACGCCAGCGATGTCTAAGTGCGCCCAGGGATAATTAACGAACTCTTTCAAGAAGATCGCGCCGACGGACGCGCCCGCTTGCGGGCCTTTGTTCGCGCTGTTTTTGATATCGGCGATCTCGCTCTTGATGATCTCTTTATATTCTTCATAAATGGGCAAGGGCCAGACGCGCTCCCCCGTCTGCTGCGCAGCTTTCTGAATCTTCTGAGCGAGCGCCTCGTCGTTGGAGAACAGCCCAGCGGCTTCTTTGCCCAGCGCAATCGTGCACGCGCCCGTCAGCGTCGCTACGTCTATCACGGCTTGGGGATTGTATCTGTGAGCATAGACGAGCGCATCGGCGAGCACGAGTCTTCCTTCGGCGTCGGTGTTGGTGACTTCGACGGTCTTGCCGTTGGAGATTCTTATCACATCGCCGGGCTTGATGGCTCTGCCCGACGGCAAGTTCTCGGCCGCGGCAACTAGGCCCACCACCGCGATGGGCAGCTTCAGCAGCGCGACCGCGCGCATCACGCCCAAGACGGCCGCCGCGCCGCTCATGTCGTACTTCATCGCCTCCATGCCCTCGCGGGGTTTGATCGAGATGCCCCCGCTGTCGAACGTGATCCCCGGGCCTGCTAACACACCGGGCCGACCCTCCCCCTGCTCCCTCTCCCTTACAGGGAGAGGGATGGGGTGAGGGTTGTACTCCAGCACGATGAATCTTGGCGGCTCGTCGCTGCCCTTGCCCACCGCGAGAATCCCGCCCATGCCCATCTGCTCTAAAATTTTCTCGTCGAAGACCTCGCAGCGCAGCCCAAGCTCTTGAGCTAGCTCTTGCGCACGACGCGCCAGCTCCCTTGGGGTCAGGCTCTGCCCCGGCTCGTTCGCAAGATCACGAGCGAAGCACACAGATTCTGCAACGATCTGTCCGCGATGCGCCCCCGTCTTTAATGGCTCTAATTTCTCAGCGCTCTGTTCGACGATGCGCAGACGCTCCAGTCTGATTGGCTCTTCAGATTTTTTGAATCTCTCAAAGCGATAGGCTCCCAGCAGCGTCCCTTCGACGGTCGCTTGGGCTGCTATCTGGGGATCCAGCCCGCCGATGCCCGCGCCATGCGCGATGGTCGTCAGCTCCGGGAGAGACTTCGCTGCGCGGGCGGCAACGGCGCTGATCTCACAAGCAACGTCGGCTGAGAACTTTTCGCTCGGCCCCAGGCCCACTAACAAGACGCGCTTGGCTCCGAGCTTGCCGTGCGTGCGCAGCCAGAAGACCTCGCCCTTCTTGCACGAGAAATCTCCGTCGGCTAAGACCTCCGAGAGCGCGCCGTCTAGCGCTCGATCTACAGCCCCAGCCGCCCCGCCGGGGCGCTGCACCCCCTGAAAGATCCCCAGACAGATCGCTTCGGTCTGGACTTTGGTGATCTCGCCTTGCTCGATGGATATATGCATAGTATGATCCCCCCTGACAAGTCTATCCCAGCTTGCGTCAGGTGACAACCTCGGAGAGGGCACGGCTTGAGGAGCATCATGTTCCAAACTAGTGCTCATCATTGCACGACATAAGAGAATTTTGGGTAGAATAGATCGAACACAAGGACGGATACCATGAGAAATGAACGGGTCATCATCGAACGTGCTGATATGCAAAAGCTTCTGGACGCGCTGCGTCAGCGGGGCTACACGACCGTCGGCCCCATCGCGCGCGATGACGCTATCGTCTATGATGAGATCGCTTCTGTCGAAGAGCTGCCTGTCGGCTGGACAGACGAGCACGACGGCGGCCGATACCGGCTCAAGAAGCGCAACGACCAAGCGCTCTTCGGCTATGTCGTCGGGCCACACTCGTGGAAGAAGTTTCTGCACCCGCCCGTCTTATCGCTCTGGAAGGCACGCAAGAACGGAAAGAGCTTTGAGATTCTCCCCAACAATACCAATAACGACCCCCCTCGCTATGCGTTCATCGGCGTTCGCTCGTGCGAGCTGCACGCGATCTTTATTCAAGATCGCGTCTTCACCAACGGAAAATTCATAGATCCGCACTACCAAGCTCGCCGTCAGAAGATTTTTATCGTCGCGGTCAACTGTGTGCAAGCCGGGGGCACGTGCTTTTGTGTTTCTATGCAGACCGGCCCGAAAGCCACTCTTGGATTCGATTTGGCCCTCACAGAGATCATAGACGGTCAGAAGCACTATTTCGTCGTCGAGGTCGGCACGGAGAAGGGCGCC